>JABSRF010000040.1 GCA_013215275.1 Oligoflexales bacterium
AACCTCAAATAGCCAAATATATCAACTACCTAAATTGCTTACTAGTTAGTCAATAGTATGGGACCAGTGCCATTATTTATTTTTAATAAAATTAAACATAAACGAATTAATCAATAAATAGCAATCACTTGAAAAACAATGACGGCGGGCTCAAGTTAAAAATAAACCTAAACTAATATAGAGCTCGCTGATTGTATGAAGCATTGAGGTAGGCACCGAATTTATTGGCTTTTCCTACAGTTGCTTTGGACGAATCTATCCTTTAAACTTGGAAGAACCAATATCACTGAAGTGAGGACAATACAATGAAACATCTTCTCTTCCTTTCTTTTCTTTCAATAGTTTTTGTATTTGCATGCACCCAAGAAACTCAAAACCGCATTTCTCGAAGTATTCAGAACTGGACTGGAACCAATGGTGTCTTAGATGTAATCGGCAACGATAAGGTTCTCTATCGATTTATAGCGATAGACAAATTGACCACTGCATCAGCGACAGGAAGCAATGAACACCGCCCCTATCGCTATGGTTATGGAGTCCTAGATATAAACCAGAACTACAAGGCTGACCCTGGCGAAAAAAAAGTGTATTTTGAGATTTCGGACTATTCAACAAACTATGTATTTTATGAATCGCCATATTAACATGAGAAGAATTCTCCCAAATTGCTTGACATTTAAGGTGCATGAATTTTTTTGTAATTTTTAATATTCAATTCAAGCCAATCTTAATACCCTCTATTTTCAGAGGAAATTAATTCCTTAAATTTTTTTTCTAAAACGAATTCGAAATACCGATAAGAAAAATAGAACAAACACAACATTGTTTTTACAAGCTATAGAGTATAGGGGCACCAAATGTTCAACCACATTTTTATATTTTTTATTCTTTTAAGTCTAGTTGGCGCCTCTTTTGCAGGCATAAACTATGACAGCAGATCAAGAGTAACAAGTGCAGCAACAATCAATACACTGCTTGCAAAAGGTTACACGATGAAGCAAGCCATAGCGATTTCTAAAAAAGTGAAGAAAAGCAAGAAAAAGCACAAGAAAAAGTATAAGAAAAATAATGAAATATCATTCCTAAACCTTAAGGATGCAATTGCTGAAGGGCTAAAGAAATAAAACCTGCACACCTTATCTAGCAAGATAGCACCGCACATCCCTCAAGCTATATCTTCGGCTCAATTTAAAATGATACAATAGCAGGCAACATTCAGTTGCTGATATTTACCTAAAATTGTTTGTTAAATATTTGATTTCCTACGGAGGTATAATGAATATGCTGAAGCTAATTGTTATATCCTGCCTATTCCAAAGCCAGATTCATGCTTCAGTCAAATACAAGAAAATCTTGATCATCGAAAGTTACCACAGCACCCTCAACTGGGACCAGGCTTATATACAAGCGATTAAGGATGCTCTTGGGCCAAACTATAAGATAAAAACATTTGCAATGGACACTAAAAGAGTAAAGCCAAGTCAATATGAAATGCAGGCTGAAAAAGCTTGGTCTGCTTATCTCAGTTTTAAGCCTGACCTCATCATTAGCGGAGATGACAATGCGTTGAAGCTATTGGCAAAGAAATATCAATCTGTAGAAACTCCCGTGGTTTACCTAGGGATCAACAACAATCCCAGGCACTACTTTAACAAGGTACCAAGCAACGTAACAGGTGTCCTAGAAAGGCCGCTACTTTTTAGGTCAATACTGAAGCTAAAAAAAATGCTTGGCACTGACATAAAAAAAGTGATCCTTTTGTTTGACTCAGGAACCACAGCCAATATTATCTTCCAAGATCACTTCAAAGACAAAAGCAAGATAAGCATTGGCGATATCGAAGTTCATATTAAGCTCAAAAAGAGCTACAAGGAATGGCAAGCTACAGTCTTGGATCTTAAAAGCAAAAAATTTGACGCTGCAATTGTGGGTCTTTACCATACCATTGTTGACGATTCCGGTAACAATGAACCTTCGGAAGAGCTACTTGCTTGGACAAATAAAAATTCTGGGGTTCCTCTTTTCGCGTTTTGGAAGGTTACCGTAGGAAAAGGAATGGCAATCGGAGGCTTAGTACTAGACCCGATAGACCAGGGTGCCATCGCAGCCAATCTTGTTAAGAAGATCTTAGAAGGCAAAAAAAGGCCATCCGATTTATTCCCAGTGAAACCCGAGGACGGTGAGCTTGTATTTTCTCAGCATGAATTGCGACGATTCAAAATATCACTGCCAAAGTCATGGATTTCATCAGTCACCTTTGTCGAGTAACCGCTCAGGTGAACTACCAACCTAAAAATCCAGTAAGTTTTTAGGAACCCCCTAAAGAGGGCTGGCTTCCAGTAATCAGATCGAAGCAAGCTTCTCACTTTTCCCTTCTTTTTTGACGCTTCTTAACCACTGCATGAGTTACTTTACGCTTCCCACGTCTTACCTTGGCTCCACGCCCTACACTTAGTTTCCTAAGCGACTCCGTTCCAGAGTAAAGTTTTTGTGTACTATATTGTGCATTAATTGTTTTGCCGTTGGGCGTTGAGTATAGCCATACACAGTATACTCTGCACTACCTTTAGGTTTTTACCTACTAGAGGAATAACTAGTAGAACCCATACCTAATTATCAAAGAACATACTCTCTCGCTAAGGTCTACAAGAGCTTGAACATATTAACATAAATGAATGCTCATACCCATCGAAAACCTCATTCTTCGGTTTTGCTAGGTACTCACGTAGGGCTTTACTTGACTCCCTGCTAAAGCAAGAGAGATTGCGGAAAACATTTGTTCAATCCAAGCCACCAATCAAAACAAAGAGCGAGCCAAAACCCAATCAAGGCCAACCCAGCAAAGCAATAAAACGCTTGTTTCAAAGCTAGTATTGTCCATCTTTACAGGATCTTAAGAGACTCACCTGAATTTGCTACTAAAGAATCATGGCTCCAAAGTCGATGCCACTACGAGGTTTTTGTCAAAACTACAAAAATTTAAATAAGTCCCTTTTAAATCAAACCATAATTGAATAAAGACCATATTATACTCTAGGATAGATTCAAGGAGAATTCAAGATGATGATCGAAAAACTGAGCTACTACCTTGCATTGCTTATAAGTGTCGCGCTGGCTTCCCCAAAAGCATACGCTGCAACCTCCTACTACAAAGTCACATCAGAAGAGGAAGTTCAAAACCCTACTAAAATCTATTATAGCGAAGCAAAGACCGTAAAAGGTCGTTATTTTGCCCTGAAATACGCTCATGATGATCCCTACGAAAACTACTTTTTCAAAACCTTTGAATTAATGAATCAGTTCTTGCTACACCGCCACTATATCGGCCAGGATGAGCTCCAAAAAGCAAGTCCCATCATAAAAATAGCATTGGAGTTGATGAAGAAACAAAAAGAAGAGGTTTCGGAAATTAGAGATTTAGGAGCCAACAAAAGCCCTCTCCATACCCAGTTTGAATCATTTATCAACTCCCCGTACTACTGGTTTTATTCATCTTCCCACCAAGAGCTGAATGGGTACATCTCTGGGGGAACTGGATTAAACTTTTGTAACGGTAAATTTGATATGACTTGGGGCCTTGATTGTTCTGGCTTTGTTTATTTTGCCCATAGGTTGAATAAAACATGCTTTCCCAGGTTCCGCTCAGACAATTTATGGGTCCTTCATAACCCCAGCTTTGGAGATTCATACGACATGTATGATTACGAGACTCTCAGTGACTTCTTTGAGGAAACAAACCAGCCAAGTCCAGGTGATTTAGTCTTATTCGATGGGCACATTTCCCTTTACCTTAACGACAGGCTCAGCATTGGTCAGAGCTCATACGGAATCGCATTTGAACAATTTAGAAACCGTAAACTTACAAAAGAAAATGTGGACGGTATTAAGCCCCAACATGCATTTTTTAAAGTCAAGCAAAAGCATGCCAATCAATGCAACGATATTACTGTCGATCGTTTTAGAAAAGAAAACTATAAAGGCTCCAAAAAAGCCTATAACAAACATTTTCAGGGGCTATACTTTAACCGGGAAACGGACAATGTTGTCCTCAATGATTACAGGGGCAATGGGATAGGGGTAAGCCTATGTCCCACATTTGAGCCCACCAATGAGTCGAGCTATCCAAACATTGAAGACTTTGGAGATTTTGGCATCTTTCATAAGCTTCGAGAACAAACGTCTCAACCTGTATCTTCCTACTATGATATTTTATGCCAAGATGACGAACTGGTCACTGGGGTAAAATTCAAAGACCATGGTGACAAGCATGTATTGGGGATTTACTGTCAAAAAACGAAACATGAGAGAGTGGGAGAGACTGAGTATATTAAAAATAATAATTTGCCTGGGAACTATTATGACCGCAAGTGCACCAATAAGGGGGCTGTGGTGGTTGGAATCCGTTTTTATGAATCTCCAACAGGCTCAGATTCACGGATGCAGGGATTCTACTGCCAAAACACAAGCCACCCATCTCCAGAAGGACCCTCTTATCAGGTCAAGGTAGATGATCTCACTGGAAAGCAATACGGAAGCTGGTGCAAGCAGGGTGGAAGGCTAGTGGGGTTCGGCTACAAAGACTCAGGTGATGACCATATTATGCACCAACTATGTACCCAAGACTAAATGTAACGATGGCGTTTATCATTGGGAAGGTTTTTTGAGTTCTTTTTGTTTAAAAGATCTTTAAGCCTATAGTAGTCGGTAAAGTATAGAGCCGTATTCGTATTTTCGAAATAGCAAAGCCTCCTTGCATGATACCCTTGGGTGTACTTCTTTCCATACCTCTCTACAAGAGCATCCACTGGGTCACACACCTTTATGGGATCATTGGTGTACCAACTATTAGGGTTTGTTAGAGGAAAGCTTGCTAATAACTCTCCTATTTGTGCCCGCTCTTCATCATGGTCCATCTCCATAATATGCAGCGCAAACTGATAATCTTCGCGATTGAGTTGCTCCAAATAGCTATGGAGGAGGTTTTGATCCATCACATGGCGAAAGTTAAGCAGGTTAAGGGGTTCATAGGCAAATATATGATTTAGAATCCTCTCATCTCTCAATAAATTGCGCATCTCTTGACGCATTTGAGAGAGGGCTCCAAATTCACCTAAATTAAAGTAGTTGATGTAGTCGCGAACCTCCTGGTCGACTCCGGCATAATGCCTTCTCACCTCGACCCGATTAAATTCATCCGATGGGGCAAATCGCAAAATGCCCTTTAAATTAAGGTAACCTGACCTATACCGAGAGATATCATGCTTTTTATGAAGCACGAACGGGCTGAAGTCGTTAACACCATAGCGTTCTTGATTTTCCAGCCCTCGCTTAACCATCCTAAGCGCTAGAAGTTTATTAAACTCGTAACAGATTTTCCTAATGTCCTGCTTAGTTGCGTTTACTTCGTTGGCATAATCATGTGAGTCACCAGGATAGGTGCGATCTTTCTGAGAGCTAATATGAAAGTTAGTCCGTGAGACCGTTTTTTCATACTGGTACTGAGGCTCAAAAATTTCCTTTTCGAACAAGGTTCCTTCGGAAATGATATAAAGGCTCTCCAACATATCAGCTGGGTTCTTATAGGGAACATTATGATTAAACTCGATAGCCCCATCATCCCAGAACATGTTAACATTATGAAAGAAAAGCGGCGTCCCAATTGTCTTTAGAGGAAAGGATCGAAGAGATTTGCCTTCATCTTTAATTTTGCGACTTTTGATAAGTTTGGCAAACCTAACTAAATCACGACCTAGGTCTCTCTGATCTCTTGGTGGTTTGCGACTGGCTTCACCAGGAAAGTTTTCCTGCCACACTCGGTAAATATAGTCGAGGTCAAGGTATCGCAATAAAGGTGCATTTGCTAAGCCATCAAATTCAACCTCCACCTCCATACCAAGAAGAAATTTACCCTCATATTGATCAAATCTTTTGCGCCATTTTGAGACAACTTGATAGCGATGATCCTTGCGTATCTGCCGCTTTAACCAATGGGTGCTCAAGGCTCTGCTTATCTCTGAAACTGATGGCAGTTTTCTAAAAAGTTCATTGTTAGTGCATAAAACGGGACCAGAATACCTCGTTGAATCCCTTAGGATCCGGGCCGTTTCCTCTAGTGAATAGCCCGATTCCTTCGCAAGATTCTCCAGGTCAGCTTGAGCGTTTTTCTTCTCTCTCCCTTTCCGCATACGGAAGGCAGAGCGAGTTTCTTGATCTTCTTCTTCCTCTTCTTGTTCAGAGCCTAGCATTGGAATTTTCTGATAGGCTTCCCTGATAAGGGCCCTCACTCTCCTATATTCAAAAATATCCTTCGATTCACCTCCCTGGTCAATCATGGATACGATACCTTGGCTGTATTTTTCTATGCAATCAATCCCTGTGTCAGAATTTGCTAAAACCGTTTGAATATTGAGAAGAAAGATTCCTATGACAAACATCATCGAGCTTGTCCTGCTTATAAAACCCATGATTTCACGTCTCCTTGCATTAGTTAATTAAAAAACAAACACAAACTATGATAAAGGCCAAAGAAAGCCCTAAGGAAAGTCGGCACAGAGCCGAATGGGGATGACCAGAGACCCTTCGGTTCGTTTATACCAGACAAAAATTGCTTCAGATCAATTAGTATGAAATCTTTCTTTCGTAGGGAACGAAGTGCTCGCCTCTCACACGATAAGTTGCTTTAACCTTTGGATCGGATTTTAGCAAGGTGTTAAACAATATTGGATTTTCCATAATCTTGCGTCCTGACTCAGACAACAATTCGCTTTTAGCCTCATCTGTCAAACCGCCGTTCACTACTTTGACTAAAGTTTGGCTGATTTTATCCAGAGATTTTCCAGTTTTAGCCTTAACTTTATTCACGCATTTGTAATCAAGTTTATCCTCTTTATTTAAACACATGCGATCTAGGTTTTTGTTCTTGTCATAAAAGAAATCGCTAAGAAGCTCGTCACCATGGTTCCTTAAATAACTAGGATTAGCCTCGATTGCTTGCACCAGTCGATTGAGTGCGCTTTTACGCATTAGGATCTTAAAATCAATACCGACGTAACCTAGATTTTTTCTATCGGGAAAAGCTACTGCTAGATCTTCTTTACGGCCTGTTTCATGCATGAACTTTTTAACTGCTTTTTTTGCTGTCTTTTTACTCGCATGATCATTTGAGTAGTGCCATGACATTTTCAACGCAATTCCATCTTTCTCGTCATCCATAATGGTATCATCTATGAGAAGATCATCTGAGTAAGTTTTTGCAGCAACACCCTGGGACGCTTTTTTAAATGTCACGTGCTTAAAACTAAAAATCTTAAAGTTTTCTTTTTTAAATGGGTTTCTCAAATGCTTGTGGTAGCGATTTTTGTTCAGCTCTGACACCACAAGATCAGTCTTTATATTTTCTTCGTGGTTTATCTTGGCTGTGTATTTCTTCGCATCAACGTTCTTCATTTTCCACTTCACTAATATTGGAAACCTTACATATTTCCGCTTAATTTTGTTTTTTGCCCTCGTTTCAATGGTCCTTCGATGGGTGACACCGGATACTTCAGGATTATTGACGGGCTCTCCTGTTTCTTTCTCAACCGACAGATCATACGCTTTATTAAGCTTTCCCTTGAGAGCCTGCTCCAAAGCATACCTTGCCTCTGATTTAGTAAGGTCAAAGTTCAATACAAGGCTTTTTTCCCAGTCTTTTTCATAGCCCTTCACTGCCCTTGAGAGAAAAAGGAGTCCTCCTTTAACATTTGCCCCCTTTAGCTTTCGATTTGTTATCATCATCTTGACTTCATTCTCTGACAGCTTGGTAACTTCGTGCTCCCAACTACCACTATACTTTATACCTGTTCCGCCAACGAGTCCGACCACATGAAATAATGCGCTAATAGAAATACTTCCAACAGAGCTATAGGACATCTTGTCTCCGTCATTCCATTTTTCAATATCCTTTACTTTCTTCGGTATTTTCATCTTCTTAATACTTCTCGCATTATCGTGAGATTCCGTCATCCTTTGAGTCTTTACCTTTTTGGTTCGGCTCGGAAAAATGGCTGCACCGACCGCAGGGAAAACAGGAGCTGCTATTGACCAACCAACTCCCACGACCGCTCCAACCCCTAATGTCAACGCTCTTCTGTCAACCACCCTATGAGGATTATCTTCAAAACCTTCGTCTAACACATAAGTTCCATCTTCAGCAAAATAGCCCCCTTCGGAGCTAAGAATTACTGGCTCGATCATATAAGGAGCAGGCATATCATCTGGGTAGGCAACAAAGTTTTCGTCTCCACTTGTATCTAGTGGAACAGGAGCAAGATTTTCAACTAGATTGGAGCAGGCAGGTGCTCCCAGAAATCGGACAATTTGCCTTCCCCCATCAGGTCCAATATAAGGAAAGGCAAAAAAAACAAACCTCATATCATCTCCACCATCACCATCAAATGGATCAGAAGGCCCATTGGTATCTCCACCATAAGCTAACTGATGTGAAAACATCATAGCCATTATGGTAATGACTACCCTTAAGTGATATTGACCAGATTTCATCTTGACCCCCAAAAAAAGACTACCGTTTATGCTTTTTTGTTTTAAAAGTAATTAGTTGAGCTATACGCTCTACAACATTAAAAATCAAGAACATATTATTTTGAAGTGATTGAAATAGGCACCTTTGATATTGATCCTAATCTTAGTCGAGCAGGAAAAACAAGATAAATTCTTTATCTTTTCTAAAATATAAAGAAATAAACAAGAGCGATAATTATCAACGTCAATTTTTTTTGGGAGACATTTTCTTTAGATTGAATGGTTAAAGATCATCGCAAAAAATCCTTTACGAAAACTATCGCATGCAAACCTGATTGATCTGGATATAATTATCTTCAACATAGCACCAATAAGTGGAGATTTAATATGCGAACTGCTTTGCTCTGTATCACAAGCATTTTCTTGTTCCATTTCCCTTTGAGAAGCAATGCAATTAGCTCCAACAGTTTAAGCGAAAGCAATAAGAAAACCGCCTGGAAGAAAATCCATAGGTATGCACGACCAATCTACAAAAAGGAAGAAAAGAAACAAATTTGCAACGATTTTTTGGAAAAAATTTTAGAATCCCATGACAAGCATTTAGTGTCTGACTTTAAAAACAGAAAACTATTCTTAGATTGTTCCTATGATTTATTAAAATATAAAGATGGTTCAATTTACATATTGTTTTCTAAGATTTTAAAGAAAGGTCATAATAAAAAAGTTTCTAATGCTATAGATATTAGTAATCCAAAGAAAAGTTTGGTTGCACTAGTAGCTAACACCAAATCAAATAGTGATCGCGAAAGAAACCTCCGAGAAAACAGAATAACAGAAGAGTTTAGCTTCCTAGCAAGCGTCCTAAAGCCTTACCAATTCGAATATTTTCCGGGTCATTACCCTACCGGGTCTGTGATTTCTATCTATGACAAATACGAAACCACCTTGCAAAAGTTTGCCAACAGAAAAACCACAAACCTAAGAGAGCGATGGTATATGATACAGCCAATCATCAAAGACTATATAAAGCTTCAAAAGTCTTTAATCCATCGAGATATCAAATTTAGCAATATCGTATGCAAGACACTATTAAATACTATAAACAATAAGCCCAATCAAAGGTATAAGTGTGCACTCATTGACTTTGAGTTTGCTCTGAGGAAGGAGGATTGGGAAGACAACAAAAGAATCACACAGATGCTTGGAACCACCGTTAATATGGCACCAGAAATCTATAATCACTATACCCTATCAAAGCATTTTTGGTCACATTTAGTTAAACGCGAAAGTTTCGCTTTTGGGATGATCTTAATTGCCTTGTTTGGATATAGGCCTGAGTACGAACAATGCTTAGACTTCTTAGAGAGAATGTACAAGATACAGAAATCGAAAGATCTAACCAAGCAGAATAAGCAGAATAAAAACAGAGCTGTATTAGAAGATTTCTTTGCTTGGCATGAGGAAGCAACAAGGCAGTCGTCAAAAAAATCTGATCAATACGTGGAGCTTCTTGGCTTACTATTAGAGTTAGTTAACCCAAGATACATACAACGCCCCACATTAGAAGTATCTCAAGATAAAATTGACAGCTTCCTAAATCGAAACCCCCACCTTGAAACCACACACTAGGTATAGCATTGCAGTATCATATTAGTTGAGCCTGGGCTGACCTTAGCCTGTTTCTACCGTTACACTCACAAGCTCAGAAACCTCCTCTTTAGCAAAACTTCTAAGTTTGTCTATTGTATATATGATGATCGCTGCCCATATGAACCCAAAAGCTACAAAATACCCAAAATCTAAGGTTTCATCAAAAACCAAGATCCCCATCAGAAATTGCAAGGTGGGAGCAATGTATTGTAAAAAACCAAGGGTCGTTAGATTCAAGTTTATAATGGCATGCCCGAAACACAGCAGAGGCACAATAGTTGCTAAACCAGCGCCTACAAAAAGTAATTTTACATGCATCGTATAAGAGCTAAAATTGTAATGGTTGGTATACTCCCTGTAACAAAGTATTGGTATTATGAAAACTGATAGTAGCGATAGTTCAATAAACATCCTTTGACTCGTCTCAAGTGGGGATAGCTTTTTGAACAAACCATAACAGCCAAAGGTTAAGGTAATCGACAATGAAATCCAAGGCACCTCTCCCTGAAAGTAAAAAAGTAGGATCACACCGAAGCTCGCTACTAAAACTGCTAACCATTGGTTGTAATTTAGTCGCTCCTTAAAGACAACAGTACCTAAAAGAACTGAAAAAATCGGGTTAATATAGTAACCTAAGCTACTTTCAACCACATTTCCCGAGTTTACTGCCTTTACATTAATGAGCCAGTTTAGGCTTATGCAACAAGTACCGGCAATAATTGCTAGCCAATATTTTTTTTCAATAGACTTAAAGAGCGCAATTTTTTCAATTGGATTTCTCCACAAGTAGAAACCCATAATTAGCACGAGTCCCCATAAACAGCGATGGCACAGTATTTCGTCGGAATCAAAATCAGCGAGCAATTTCCAGTATAAAGGTAGGAAACCCCAAAGCAAATAAGAAATGACACCAGTCGTAAGTCCAAGTTTATCGTTACGCACGTATAGGCTCCTGAAACAAATCGAATCTTTAGAGTCTAAACTATCTTTAGGCACAAAAAAATCAACCCTTAGATTTAAGTATCGATATCTTTTTTATAACACTAAAATTAGTGTATCTACCGTTCAATGTCCAATATATAACGTCAAATAGGTTTGACTTTGAACACACGTCGTGCGAATAGATTGATACCCTAAGTTTTGGATTTTTACTGGTCATTGCATTAATTAAGATTTCGTAAATATCGGAGACACCTAATTATGACTGCAACTTTGAAACCTAAAATCAAGATCTATACAAAAGACAATATTCATACGCTTCCTCAATTTGAGAAGATCTCTAAGGAAAAGCAGTTTGAGCTAAAGGTTGTTGCGTCCATCCTTCCTTTCAGGGTAAATAATTATGTTACAGATAATTTGGTAGACTGGGACAACCTAGAATCAGATCCACTTTGTCATCTAAATTTCATGCAAAAAGATATGTTAAGTGAATCACATTTTAATTCAGTCGCTCAACTTATAAGTACTAATCAAGGTAACACTCCGTTATTTTTCCAAACAGTAAACAGAATCCGCCTGGAATTAAACCCCCATCCTTCAGGTCAGCTAACATCAAATGTACCCAACCACGATGATGAGCCTGTGTCTGGAGTTCAACATAAGTATAGACAAACCGTACTTGTTTTTCCGAAGCAAGGGCAGACTTGTCATAGTTATTGCACATTCTGCTTTAGGTGGGCTCAGTTTTCAGACCTTGATGACCTACGCTTTGCAACAGATCAGCATCGAGGCTTTTTAAATTATATCAAAGAACACAAAGAGCTAACGGATGTCTTGATTACGGGTGGTGATCCGATGATTATGAACGCACGGATTCTCAAAACCTATATTGAACCATTGCTAGGTCCAGAATACTCACATATTCAGACTATAAGAATCGGCAGCAAGACTCTTAGTTATTGGCCTTACCGTTACATTTCTGATCGTGATACGAATGAAGTTTTAGCACTTTTTGAGAAAGCGGTTGCTGCAAATAAGACCTTAGCGTTTATGGCCCATGTTAACCATCACAGGGAACTAGAGACTGATGCTGCAAGACAAGCCGTAAAAGCCATTCAAGGGACAGGAGCCATCATCAGAAGCCAATCTCCCATCCTTAAACATATAAACGACGCAGCTGCTATTTGGGAAAGAAACTGGAACCTACAGGTGCGCATGGGTATCATTCCTTACTATATGTTTGTTGAGCGAGATACTGGCCCACAAAACTATTTTGCCATTCCTCTTATCAAGGCTCTTGAAGTTTATAGAACCGCATTAAAAAATGTTTCAGGTTTAGCAAGAACAGCACGCGGACCTTCTATGTCTGCGACACCTGGAAAAGTCAACATAGAGGACGTTCAGGTGATTAGAGGTCAAAAGGTCATGGTGTTAAAATTCTTGCAAGGACGAGACCCAGAGTGGGTTGGAAAGCCATTTTATGCAAAATTTGACCCAGAGGCAAAATGGCTAACAGATCTCAAGCCAGCTTTTGGAGAAAAACAGTTCTTTTTTGAGCGAGACATACGCGTAGTGAATTCCGCAATCAGCAACATTTGAGTCATCAAGCCTTTCCAACATGTCCTCCAATCCAATTTTTGACATGGTGCCAAGGACTCCATTGTGAGAGTCTCCTGCTCCCTACGACCTAGCAAGACAAAACCTCCACCAAATAAGTCTCGATGATCTCATCAAGGGAATGGCCAATAGCTAATCATTGGGGCTTTCAACTGTTTTTATATTTGCCTGTTTTATGGAAGCTTTTCTTCATAAGTTCCCATAACACCAAATCACCGTTCTTTAAGCACTACTTTTATGGCCGATAGACAAGGTGGATAAGCATACTGATTAAGTTAGGATTGGGCTTTCGTTCGATGACGCAAAAAGAATCAGAAGATAACCAAATAATTAGCAATAAACGCTTTCTGATTTGGTATTCCTGTATCTTGGTAACCATGTTCTCCCTTCATTTTAGCGATTTAGGGGATTTTGCTGAGCTGGACCTTGCCCATCGGATGCAGTTCAACATTCGGGCCCGGTTTGACCTTGCGCCAAAATTACATAAAAAGCTAAAAATTTATGCCCTTGATGACTATGCTGTAAGAAAAATCTCCCGAGATGAAATTAGATTAACCAATTGGTCCTCGATTCTAACCACCATATCAAAATCAAAGCCGAAAATGATCATCATCGACAAAGAGTTTGGCCTCATCAATGAGGATGAGGACCTTGAGTTATTTAGCGATGCACTTACGGAGTCGGTACCGATCTACATCGGATGTCACACTAAAGCACGGGAGAATAGATTAAAAAAATTGACCCACGATCGCTTTTTAAACCTCGATCGTCCAGAGTTCAACCTGAGCTATACCCTATTGAACAAAGAGGCTAGCGCAGACTGGCTACCAATCTTAGATCACGATACCTTTGGCCCCAAAAAAGTACTTGAAGAACACTTTCATGGCATTGGACATATCAATTATGAGTACGTGGGTAGAGTTGAGCCTTTTAGAAGGGTATCTGAAAATGTGGTTATCCCCCACTTAACTTTGCTTACCGCCGACAGCTTAAGAATCGCGGATAAGGAAGTTATCGTGGATCAAATCCCTGTAAGGTTAGATAATAAGAACTTAATCGCGGTAAACTTTCCAACGCCAAATGAGCTCTACAAAAATACAAAAAGTATCTACCCGGTTTATCGAAGAGCAACACAAAATAGAAGCCTAAAAAAGATCAAAGAGGATGATATTGTGCTAATCCTCCCTTTGTTCTTCACCGGAAATACTGATATGGGGAACACACCCATTGGTCGGGTACCACGTGGATTCATCATGGCGTCTCTTATCAATAGTATTTTGAATAAAGACTGGCTAGTCCCTCTCAATATTGCGAAACCACTCATACCTATTGGCGCTCTTTTGGGTGCCATGTGTGGCATGTTACTCAGCCCCGTATGGTTTTGGGTGGTGATGCTAAGCTTATGCTCAAGCTTTTTTATGGGCAGCATGGCTCTATTTTCATTTTTCGGGATTATTGTTCCATGGCTAACTTACATCCTCTCGTTTCTTATTGCAGGAGTTGTCTTTTTCTCTGTGAAGATGTCGCGACAAGCACGTATTTCTCAGGCCTATGAGATTGCACTATCCGGCCTTGTTTCCCATAACTCGCTCAAGGAGCTTATTAAGAACCCTGCTGCTATAAGCCGTGAAGCGAGTGAGCAGCTATTGACCATTATGTTTTTGGACATGGTTGCATTTTCAAGTATGGCTGAAAATGCTCATCCACGGGTTGTCTTCTCTCGCCTCAAAGAAACCATGGGACATTTTTCAGCTGCAGTCCACAAATTTGGTGGCGTGGTCGATAAAACAATGGGTGATGGTATGCTTTGCTTTTTTGGATACAACTATATTGGTGGTAGCACCACCAAAAACCATGCTAATCAAGCCATAGCTTGCGCCAAGGAAATCCAGATTGAACACTCAAAAAGAAGTATTGAAAAATTCCATCAAGGTGAGCCTTATGTCCCAATCCGTATTGGGATCAATTCAGCAAAGGTCTACATTGGGGACTTGGGAAACAAGGAACGTATTGACTTTACACTAATTGGTAACGGTGTCAATTTTGCCCAACGCCTAGAAGCTGCCTGTGATCCTTTTTCGATATTATTATCAGAGGACTCACTGCAATTTGCGAATGACTTTCATCTTGGATTACCAGGTATTCGAAGACGGAAGATAAAAATAAAACACCATCAGAAACTATTTAATGTTATAGAATTTTTACCTTTTATAGATCACCATGATATCTTAGAGCACTCAAAGGAAGCGTTTTACGGTCATGATCAATATAAAGGCAGAGCACCCAGGTGGCCTGTCGATACTGATAAAAACATTGTAATTAATACATCAGAGGGTGACTGTCGTCTAATCAACTTCTCTCGCACAGGGTATGCATTATTATTTCCGCACGAATTAGAAGAAGGGATTACCTTCGATTTTAACATTCACATGAGTGAACACTTTTCTGAGGAGTTTACGAAAATAAATCATATTCCCTCCATAAAATGCGAGGTTCGCTGGACTAACCCTGAGGAAGGAAAAATTCTTCATGGTGTTAGCATTGTGAACCTCAATGAACAAGAGAAAGAACTCTTTTATGAGTGCCTCCGTGATTCCTTGACAAAAATAACCTAGGCTCGCTAGGTGAGCAGTAATTTCCCAGAACAAAGCGAAATTCTAAGCTTTACTTTGAAGAGCCTCATTTTCACGTTAATATAGTAAGTGGATAAACGTTTTGTCACTTCTTGAAGGAATGCACATGCCTACGAAAATCGATGTTGTACTTGATAAATGTGACGATTTGGTCAATTTTTATGACAATTTACCAAAATTCAAAAGCCTGTTCGGCTATATTGCATTCAAAGATATGCACTTGTCTCTTAAAGAGTTCCATGAGAAGATCAAGCCTGAGGAACTTGAAAACGAAGCCCTTCAAGAGTTTGTCTTTAGTCTTTTCAACAACTACATTAGAAAAGCATTTGGAAAGAGCCATGATTTGCTAAGTGACGATGCTAAAGAATAGCACTTAATAGTGCTAACCAACGACCTTCTCGAGCATTTTCTTACCTTTGTCGTCTATCAGGTTTCGTACAATAAACTGCTTTATATCAATCGCTTTTACCATATCACTCTTGGATAGATAGATACCAATTGGGTATTCCTGACCTTTAGCCAAATAGTTACCTAGGTACTCAAACTTTTTTTGATATCTCGGTGAAATACTATTATAAAAACTCTTTGAAACAATAATGTTAGAGCCAGGTAAGCCATGGACGAGTTTTTCGAGTCTATGAAGCAAATCAACTTCAGAGGATTCAGTTTCGTACCATTTGTGATTGAGAAGAAGATCATCTTTAATAACGGTAACCTTGTTGATCATCTGCTTAACATTTTCACCGCTATGCAGGGCAATTCCGCACTCGAAGTCTAACTCATAGACCTCTGCCAATGACCTTAGGCTCATACGAAATTCATTTGCTGCACTCATTGCTTGATTACAAGCTTCAGCACTACTTTTAAGAAGGCCAAAATGTGCAAATGCATAATCGCTAGCATGACACTCAATGAAGCCTCCATACTTCATTACCGACTGAGCAAATAAAGCTGCAACAACGCTCTTTAGAGGTTTTCCATCAACTTTTACATCTCTAATTTTTGAACTTGAAATAATGTCGTAGGTGATTCCAACAAAACAGCCCGTTTCTGGGATTTCGATATTGTTAACCACCATATGATAGATCATTGGTGGTAGCCATGCCCTCAATTCATTCAAGTATTTTTCCAACTTCGTGTGTGTTTCCTTAAGTTTGCGGTTGTTTTCCTCCAGTTGCGCGTAGTACCGATCTCTTTCTGTTTTTGCTTTATAGAGTTCTATAGCTCCACCCACGGTATTCTCGATAACATTTTCACTCCAAGGTTTAGTGATATAACCGTAGACTTTGGCTTTTTCTAGAGATTGAATGAGCAATTCCTCACCAGAATAAGCAGTTGTCAAGATCCTGATGGCATTGGGCAGGTGAACCGATGCTATACTTAGAAGATCTACCCCCTTTATTTCGGGCATAAGCTGATCTGCAACGACAACCCAAGGCTTAAATTTTTTAAAATCATTAATTGCAAGTAAAGGCGAAGAATAGGTATGCACCTCCCAGTCCTCTGGAACATTCATCTCAAATGCAGTTAGTGCATACGCTTCATCATCGATGTAAAAAACCACAGGTTTCATGCACTCTTCCTCAATTCATTCATCTTAGGCAATGCAATTACAAATTTAGTTCCTTCATCCTTTGCTGAGGTAAAACTGATGTTTCCACCTAGTCTATTTATCTCTATTTGGCATATATGAAGCCCCAAACCCATTCCATGCCCAACCTCTTTGGTGGTAAAAAATGGGTCAAATATTTTTTCTTGATGATCTTTTGAGATCCCCGTCCCATTGTCTTTGACCTGAAAATAGACGCGACCATTTGTTTCAAAAGCTGCAATATCAATCCTGCCAATGCGATCTTCAGGAATAGCATCACAGGCATTTGAAACTAGATTCATCATAACCTGATTGATACTCACATGATTCCCAATGACACTTAAGTGTTCTGGAATATCTAAATTGATTTTAATATTGCGGGTTTTACTTTTTAAGATAATGAGTATATGCTTGATTGATTGATAGAAGTTGATTTCTTTCACCTCAGCTTGATTTAGCCCTGTAAAGCTTTTCAAACTATGGATTATGGCAAAAGTCATCTCTAGACAATCTTTCATTGCGAATAATGCTGTATCTATTTTTTTCTGCTTTTTCTCTTCTCCAACATTTCGTGTCAAACTTTTGAGCGGTTTTATCAATGCATAAACATGATTGAGAGGGTTGTTAATCTCATGAGCAATGCCAGCAGCTAAAGTTCCTAGCCCCTCAAGCTTAGATTTTTGCACGACGAGAGCTTGCGCATTTTTTAGTTCAAAATTAGCTACCGCTAAATCTTCACTTAATCGCTTTAGCTCATATCGTTGAGAGTAGGTCTTCATTATTTCTTCGTTAATTGAAAGCAGTATAAAAACATAACTAGTCGCTGTAGCGAAATGTAATCGCCAATCCCCCAAATATTCGCTTTAGCACGTTTTGGCTGGATTTTTTCTGCA
>JABSRF010000400.1 GCA_013215275.1 Oligoflexales bacterium
GAAAAAATCCAGCCAAAACGTGCTAAAGCGAATATTTGGGGGATTGGCGATTACATTTCGCTACAGCGACTAATTATAGCATTCAATAACAAGTTTTAGTTTTACTTATACAAAGCTATTTTTGGTCTGGACAGTGGGGTCCACTTCACAGTTATCCAAAAAACAGTTTAAGCAAAATCATGTTTCATTAATCTATATCCTTAACAATTGTTATGCGTCGTCATCTGCATCGTCCGCATCGTCATCTTTGTCCTTTTTACCTTTTTTGCCTTTCTTTTCGCCAGCATCTTCAGCGTCCTCGGGGGCGTCCATCTCTATGTCTTCACACATGTCATCTTTGCACTTTTCTTCCATATCTGCTTCGTCAGCCTCGGCGTCAGCATCATCGCCTTTGCCTTTTTTACCTTTTTTCTTTTTCGCAGCTAAATAAAAAGCATACTCTTCATCTTCGTCATAATACTCTTCTTCATCTGCATATGCGTCTTCGTCGTCGTAAAGGTATAGGCTATCTTCATTGTCAATTAACTTAGCGCCTTTGCCTTTTTTATCGTCACAGTCAACATTTTCTAGTCCAACCCCTCCATCTTCCTCTGGAGTATTCTGGGAAGCAGGAGCCGGAGTTTCAGGTGCAGGCTCACTCAAAGTTTCAGAAGGTTCTCCTCCTCCATCGCCCCCTCCGCTTTTCTTTTCCCAAGGTAGACCACCGCCACATGAGAGGAGAAGAGTTAAAAAGCTGATTAATAGTAGGTTTTTAGATAACATAGGAGTCCCCGCCTTATATGAAAAAAAAACTGAATAATTTTAAGAAGCATCGAAATTTCTATCAATGAACTCATCGGTTCTTACGTAAATATTTCTAGCAACATGATTAATAACTGTTCTCACTTTTTCGCACTCGGTGTTAAAAAAGGAAGTCATTTCTTCCTTTAAGGCCCAATTTATTCTGCGAAGACATGCGAACAGATAAAGAGAAATAGTATATAGAAAAGCGCATTTCATTCCGATAACATAGCGCATCATGAGATCTTACTTACTTACTTACTTTTTAGCAGTAATAACAACCAAATAGTAGTGATACGCTTCTTTTTTCGGGGTATGAAAATGAGCATTAAATTTTTGCATTCAATAAACCTATTCTTAATTCTGACGCTTGTAGCATGTGGTAATGTTCAGTTTTTTGAGTCAGAGTCAGAAGAAAACCTAGGATTCAGTGAAACTAAGGGAGCCGATGGCGTCGCAGACTTAGAGGGAATTCCAGATCCGGCTGCAGAACCGGCTGCTAGTGACGCACAAGAACCGGATTGGTCTGATGGTGGCGAAGGTGACCAAGAAGATGGTGATGGTGATCAGCAGGCAGATGGATCAGATGACGGACAAACTGATGGTGGTGATGAAGATCAGGAACATGAGACTTGTGAAGACGATCACGAAGAGCCAGAGCATGTAGAGGATTGTGATTGTCCTGACCAACCTGACGATCATGATGCGGACAAAGATCCAGAGTTAACCCTTTATATTAACGGTTCCTCCGAAGATACTTATAGTGTGGACTTTGGAAGCGATATCACGATTTCTTACTTCTATATGAATTTGATGGACTGTAGCTTGAGTTTTGACGATACTGCTCTTGATGATCAAGGTAATCCGCAATTAAGAAAAGCTGAGGTTTCTGGTACCTATAAGGTAACTTGCTATGATGCTAATGGTATGCCATATTCCGATTCTGTGCTTTTAACATTCAACTCTATTGATCAGATGATCAATGGTTCAGAAACTGTGATTGCAAAGCCAACTGATGTGGTTCTTTTAGTTGATACGAGTGGTAGTATGAATCAAGGTGGCAAGGGTAAGGGCAAAGGAAAGAGTAAAGCCTATAGCAGCCAAAGCGAGGTTGAGAGGCTAGAAGAAACTTTGCCAAAGTTCATCGAGGATTTAAATGCTGCGTTTCCTGATGATAGCTTCCAAATATTTGTATTGGCAGAATCAAGCAAAATTGAAATTAATCCTAACATACCGGCTCAGAGGTTTCACAAAATTGACCAAGAGGTGAAGAGTCATGACTCACTAGAAGTTTTTCAGGAGTTTTCTGAAGAGTGCTCCAACGGAAATCCAAACAATCGTTATGCTAACTGTATTCGTGGGGATTCTCAGAAAGAAATTGTGGTCGTAACTGATGATGAGTCAAAGGATGTTTCAGTATCTGAGTTTTTAAATTTTGTCGATAACAACCAGTATTTGGCAGGGAAAACTGCCCTTAATGGATTCGTGGGTACAGTAAAAGAAGATAAGGATTGGTGTACGATCAAAAATGTAGGCCAAACCTATATAGATCTTGCTGCAGAGGCTAATACGGCAGGTCTTGTGCAACATCTTTGCGATGAAGACTATGCCAAACTACTTGACAACCTTAAAGAATCTATCATTGAAAAGAATCTACAATCAGAGTTTGAGCTAGATTATTGTATCGATCCAAATGAGTCTATAAGTGTTTCGATTAATCAGGATGCTCCTCTAAGCCCTGAAATGTATAGTATTATTGACGGAAAGAAGATAATCCTTGTTGAAGGTGTAGGTTCTGCAGATACTGTATATGTCACTTATACACCAACGTTATGTCCGCTGTAACCTAAGCAGAACAACTAATTCATAAACTGAAGCACCGGCGCATCCATGGCTTGGTGCTTTGTCCTTTCGTATAAGAACAAGTTGAGTGAGCTAAACTGTGTACCGTGACGGGATGCGGTTTTGTCCCATGATACTTCCTACAAGAGTATAAGAGTTGGTTTATGTCATAAATATAGCCAGCGCTGCCCCATTTCCTTGGTTTGCAGATTAGGCGCTCTGAGTCAAGGATGCTAAGCCACTGGCTCACGGACTCCATGGGGGCATTGCATTCGTAGCTAAATTCGAGCAGCTCTTTACCCTCTTGTTGGTATGCACCAATTAAAAGTTTTTGAAAATAGCTTAACTCCGATTTCTTAAACATATACTTGCTTTTCAAATGGAATTCCTGGGAAATAATTCTAAATAAACGTGAAACATGCCCAATAATAGGAACAAAATTCATCTTTTCTTACTTTTCCCAGTATCCTCCACCATTGATTCTGTCTCTTTCTAGATTCTGTAAACTATAATGATCAAAGCAATTTATTTGCCGACAAGACCCGCATGGTGCAAAAGCAGCAAGACAATAAGGTTTAAGCACTGAAGTGGACCCCACTGTCCAGACCAAAAATAGCTTTGTATAAGTAAAACTAAAACTTGTTATTGAATGCTATA
>JABSRF010000401.1 GCA_013215275.1 Oligoflexales bacterium
CATAGAGTACGCAATCACAGGCCAGAACTGTACTAAAATTAACCATCAATGGGTAGGACATTTATTTGGAGTTACCTAAACTCCTTTAAAACGCATCTTTTTTTTGTATTGTACATCGCGAATGGTGGCAGCCTTAAGGTCGGAGTCCTTGATGCTTATTTTTTTCTTGGTAACCCCAATTGGATTGACCACGTCGGTATAATTTGCGTGTGGCCTATCCCAGTATTCAATAAAATTCTCTTCTGCATAGGCCGATATTGCACAAAAAATGCAGAATACCGAAAAAGTTCCTGTTTTTAGGATGGTCGCTTTAAAAGTCATGAAGCTGTCCTGCAAAGAAAAAAAGTTTGAAATTTCACAGCTTATATTTTAGACGATTAGGGGCGAGGAATCTATGATCTGCCACTATGTGCATTCTAGGTTTCTAGCAGCTCGAACCTCCTCAATAAGCGAGTGCCTAGAGCAGGCTCCAAGCTTAAAGCGCAGGTAAATCTACATTTTGTCGATAAAGGCCCTGATGGACTTGCTCCATGTTCCTGATTCGCGGGTGAATGCAGCGGGCCGTCCCAGAGGTGCTGAGACTTTATGCCACTTGGGCCCCTTAATGATTTCTCCGTTCCATATGCTTTGCCAGGTTCCTACTGGAAAATATCGATTGATTTCCAAGGCTCCTTCTTCAGTAACTGGGCAGACTAAAAGATCCTCCCCTAAAAGAAATTGATCATTTAGCTGGTATGTGTTGGGGTCACTCGGGCAATGAATAAATAGATGCCTTACAACCGGGTGCCCATGCTCAGCTGCATGAGTCTCCAGGTGGGCGAAGTAAGGCTCTAACGCAAAATGTAGGCGCGATATAGCAGCAAACCTTGCTTGGGTATCTGGGTCTGAATAGAACTGATGGTTGTCTTCAGGCCTATTCCCTTCATGGGTTCTAAAAAATGGCGTGAACGCTGCCATTTCAGCCCACCTTAAGAAGAGTTCTTTTTGGCGTTTGATCGTGGATGTGGTGGTGTATCCACCAATATCGCTGTGATTAAGGCTGATCCCGCTAATGCCGCTTGCCAGGATTCCAGTGATTGCAGAACTTAGGCCATCATGCTTGTCATAGGTGACAAGCTGATCCCCTGTCCAAAACATAGGAGAGCATTTAGCAGAGCCGGTAAATCCCGCCCTTGTGAAGAAGACAATCTCACCCTCTTTTCCCGCTTCTTTGATTGCCTCGGCATTGATCCTCGCCCAATCTAAAGAGTATTGATTGTGATAAATTGCTGCATCGACTCCAGAGTGCAATACGGCATCGTAGGGTAGGTATTCACCAAAGTCGGCCATCCAACCAGATAAGCCCACATCAATCATATTTTTCCTGATAATCCCCTTAATCCAATGCTCAGTTTCAGGATTTGTGAGGTCTAAAAGGTACATGGGGGTTCCCACTGAGTGAAGCCGATAATCCTCACCCTTCTTATTTTTTACGAGTAGATTTTTTTTCCGGGCTTCTTCATACTGCTCACCAACATCCGCTAGGAATGTATTGATATAGCCAAGTACATGTACATTTTTTTGGTTCATTCCCTTAACAAAGCTCTTAAAGTCAGGGTAAGTGCTTTCGTCAGCAAGCCACTTCCACCATAACCTAGAGCCAAACGGAGTCTGACGTTTTCCCACCCAGTCCTGTATCCAGATAGCTCCGACCGGGTTGCCAGCACTAATAGCTTCATCTACGATGCGTTCTACTTTTTTTCTGCCACCTTGAAGGCCAAGAATGCTGCGGTGTGCCCAGGGGGGGAGGGGTTTTTGCCTTCCCAAATGATAGCTTTGCTTCTCTATGATGGCTAAGGGTGTCTTTCCCCTTGTGAAGACAGCTGTAAGCTTGTTGTCCCAGACATCGATGGTACAAAGATCATCCTCTCTAAGGTCGAATAGAGAGTAGGATGTGTTTTCGAGGTACATCCCCCGTAGTTTACTACTCACATACACCGGCATTGGAGCGTATGTGTTGTAGTAAGATCCTCGAGCTGGAATGTCACCTGTTTCGATGGGAGAGCCTCTTCCGACTCCAGATTCCTCAACTTTGATAGGGACGATTTTGCCTTTTAAGTTGGCATAGCTCAGCTGCTCCCCGAAGCCAAAGAATTGCTCATCCTTGCTGCTGTTATAGCGAATGGTGATTCGGCTAAACTTAGAGATGCCTAAGTGCACAGTCAGTTTGATCTGATCTGCGAGAGCCTCAATGATGAGGGTGTAAGGAACCTGTGACTTGGAATGGCAACTTAACTGTCCTACGATTTTAAGTATGGATCCTTCATGCTTAAGTTGGTTAAGGCTTTGGTCGGGGCACCAATACTCAACATGTTCCTGCATCTGTAACATTGCTTCATCGTACTTTACATGGTGTTGTGCTAGGCGTGTGGAGAGGAAAGCTGAATCAAGTGAAAAGCTTACATATTCTTGATCGGGTAGAGAGTTTTTATGAATCGTTAGTTTTCTTTCGTCGATCTGAAAAGCAATATCCTGGTTCAAGGGGCCTGATAGCTTAGGTATTTTTGAAACTAACTTTCCAAAGTTTGTTTTTATATTTTCAATATCGCGCATATTTTTTTTCTCGATTATATCAGAAGGCAATTGAGCTAAACCATTAAAGGAGTGGGATAAAAAAATCAAATGCAAAATTACCAAAACCAAAAAATGTGGTATTTTCATGGTAAACCCGAATAAGTGACAATGTTTTAGCACTTTGTAAACAGATGATGTCTCATTGGAAATTTAACATCTGAAATAGATAAATTCTAGAATATAAAGAAAGGAGACCTAAATATCGTAAGTCTTCTGAAGAGATCTCTGGCTGAAAGAGCTTTCCCAGTCAAAATTATCGTTGCGGGGGTCAATTCTAAAAAAATAGTTTTTCAATATGGGTGTTTTTGAATTGGCAAAAATCACGACTGTGTAATTACCTCTACGTGCATAGACGGTTCCTGTACCAATCCACTTATAAGTACGGTTATAAACGAGCACAGATGAGCCTTTTCTGGCCCTTGCTTTGCTAGTCTTTAGAACGCAAACCTTACCTTTTTTCAAATTAGAAGGGCTTACGCAGTGGACAAGCTTACCCCAGTGCTTTTCTTTTGCAATAGAGGTATGCGAATAGAATAAAGGGAAAGCAAAAAATAGCATTAACAGCAATTTTTTAAAAAGTGACAACATAATTAGTCGCTGTAGCGAAATGTAATCGCCAATCCCCCAAATATTCGCTTTAGCACGTTTTGGCTGGATTTTTT
>JABSRF010000402.1 GCA_013215275.1 Oligoflexales bacterium
GGAATCAAAAAAACATCTACTAGATTTCGTTTACAGTTCTCCCCACAATAAAGCTTTTAAGGCTTTCACATCTATTGCTCATGGCAAAACATGCCATTTCAAAACTAAGAAATTTCCTAGTTGGGACTATGCCCTAGAGTATTGGAAAGCACACGGAAAAGAGTATTGAAACCAATCGAAAAAAGGCTCCAGTTGATAGATTAACTACGACTTTAAAAAGTGAATTAATGGAAGAAAAAGAAATTAAAGAAATTGCCGAGCAGTTAAGATGCCCCTCGGGTGAAAAGGGAAGTCAGGTTGCTACCATTTTGGAAGAATCCAATGCTTATATGGTCAATCAAACAATCAATAGCCTCGGCAAAATAAAAGATTTAACTCTGCTAGAATTAGGGCCTGGAAATGGTTATCATCTGGCAAATATATTAGAAAATTGTCAGAAAGCTTATACCGTAGAAATTTCAGATTTAATGTATCAAAAAATAGAAAAACGATTTTCAAATGAAATTTCTACAGGGGTTTTAATAAATCTACTGGGAGATGGTAAAACCATTAATATACCAAATGATATAGTTGATAAAGCTTTTACAGTAAACACAATCTATTTTTGGAGCAATCCAAAGAAATACCTAAGTGAGATTGGTAAATGCATGAAACAAGGAGGGGATTTATTCATAACCTATGTGCACAAACGTTCAGCTGAAAAACTCCCCTTTTCTCGATATGGGTTTGAACTATATGATGAAGATAAAATCGAGAATCTTTGCAAGAGTTCAGAGTTCCATGTGAGGAATCAGCAACATTTTTTTGACAATGTTCAGCCTAAAATCGGTGATATGATCGCTCGAAATTTTATTGTCGCAAATTTATGCAAAATCTAGCTTCTTTTGGAAAAAACCTATGATTATCTCATAGGGCTAAATATTGTTGACTATTACTTCTTGTATAAAACTTGCCATAAAGATCCGATCTTCTTTTAAACCAGACCTGTATATTTTTACAATTTTTTCTCTTATTGCTGCTTTACTGTGGATGAGCTGACTCACTAGATTTAGGTAATTGAGTTAATAAAGAATTATCTTTTTGGTTTATAGCTCTCTCTAAAGATTTTAACTGAGCCTGCATATTCCTCATCTCAGCTAAAAGAATAGCTCGTTCGTCTTGCCCCTTTTGAGCGTGTTCCTCTGCTGCTTCCGATGTCTCAACTTGCATGGAATTCACGATAACGGCAATCATTAGATTTAGTACAATAAATGTTGTAACTACTATAAAGGGTACGAAAAATAGTGTTGCCCATTGATATTGCTCCATGATTGGCCTAACAATCCCCATTGACCAGCTTTCAAGCGTCATAACCTGAAACAACGTGTATGAGCTTTTAAAAATTGTTCCAAACCATTCAACGTGTGTCTTGCCAAACAAGGCTGTTGCCATAACTGCTGAAATGTAAAAAATGAGGAATAAGATACCTCCCACCGCTCCTAAGCCCGGTAAAGATGCCAGAAGCCCAGAAACAACATGCCTTAACCTAGGAATTACACTTATAACCCTTAATGCTCTGAGTATTCTTAACGCTCGTAATATGGACAATGGTCCTATATTAGGTATTAGAGCCATCATAACTACTAAAAAATCGAAGACCCGCCACGGCTCTTTGAAATAGTTATGCTTATATACGGCCAACTTAGCCATTATTTCTAAAGCAAAGAATACTAAAAAGCATCGATCCAAAACGCGACAAATGTAAAGCCATTCTGAAAACGGCGGCAAACTGACTTCAAAGCCTAATAGTATAGAATTAAGAAATACAGCCAGTATTACTAAGCGTTCGAAGGGTTGGCTTTGAGTGACTTTAGTTAGTAATTTTAGCATTTTATGTCCTCGTTAACGAAAGTAGTTAAAACGGCTGTAAAGCTTGCTATAATCTTCTACGGCCAATTTATTTTGGAGCAAAGTGACAATATTTGATATTTAAAGATAGGCATATAAGCACCCCAATCAACGTACAGGCAGAATGATTTCTGAAAGAGCACATCACAGCCTTCTCAAACGCAAGATTGTTCATATTGATATGGATTGTTTTTATGCTGCTGTGGAAGCAAGAGATAATCCTAGGCTTAAGGGATTGCCTGTTGTCGTTGGAGGACAGCCAAACTCCCGAGGGGTTGTAGCTACATGCTCTTATGAAGCTAGAAAGTTCGGCGTTAAATCAGCTATGGCCTGTTCTCATGCCAAAAAACTATGTCCTACGGCTATATTTGTCTCTCCAAACTTTAAAAAGTATAAACTCGTTTCTTCACAAATTCGATCAATCTTTCAAAGGTATACAAATAAGATCGAGCCATTGTCCCTAGATGAAGCTTATTTGGATGTGACTGGGCACAAGTTGTATGCTACAAAGATAGCACAGAATATCTGTTCTAGCATTTTTGAAGAACTTAAACTAACAGCGTCTGCTGGGGTAGCTCCAAACAAACTTATTGCAAAGATTGCCTCCGACATAAACAAGCCAAATGGAATAACAATCGTAAGACCCCATGAAGCTGCTTCATTTATGGCACCTTTATCTTTAAGAAAGATAAATGGAATTGGACCTGTAACAGAAAAAAAACTTTCTAATCTGGGACTAGTTCGGTGCAAGGATGTACTGGAGAAAGATGAAGTGTTTTTAGTTAAAAACCTAGGGAAAAGACTAACATATTGGCTACTAGAGCGTTGCCAAGGAATCGATAATCGAGATGTAGAGTCTACTCGAACTAGAAAGTCTCTGAGTTGTGAAGATACCTTTTTAAACGACTTGATAGATAAAAACCAAATCAACTTCGAACTGTGTCGATTGGCTTCGAAAGTTTCAAGTAGTCTCCAAAAGAATCAATTAACTGGAAGGACTATTACACTAAAAGTGAAATACTTCAATTTTACTCAAGTAACCCGTAGTAGAACAATTACACAACCTTCGAGTTGCCCTGAACTAATTGCTAACGTTTGTATTGATCTTGCTTCCAAGACCGAGATTGGAAAGAAACCAGTAAGGCTTCTAGGCGTTGGAATGAGCAGTTTTGAAGAAGTTAAAGAAACTCAAGAGTTAATATTTTGAAGCAAGTCATACGTCAAGATTTAAAAAACATAACTTTTTTTGAAAACTGGTTAAACAAGTCTTTAGCCGATAATCATAAGTGACCAATATTTTAGTTTCAATATTACAGCAGGTTACGCACTATCTAAGACTTCCAGTGTTGACGGTCTTTTTCGACTATTCG
>JABSRF010000403.1 GCA_013215275.1 Oligoflexales bacterium
GTAACTCGTAATTAGTAGTCGCGCCCTTGTCGCTATTAGGTTTCGCGTTATTCTTGCGCTCTTTTGCATTGTCTTTTCTGTCGATTTTTGACATTATTCTACTGATCCTCTTCAACATGAAGTGGTTTTAAAAAAGATTCCATGAGACGTGTGCCCGACCAAAAGCTGCGTCTCTGGGGTCTGTTGCTAAGCCTTCTCTAGCAGAGAAGTTAAGTCATTCCATTCTTTTCCTGTCATAAATTAAATTCAACGAATTTCTTTATTCGCACTAAATAGTATATTATATAAATCAGTAGGTGAGCAACAATTACCCAGATTGAAAGTTATAGATATGGCAATGCTAGCGATCTTCTTAAATCAAAAGGGAGGGGTTGGAAAGTCTACAGTTTCCGCCTCAGTAGCAATGGCTCTATCCCAAATGGGGTATCGAGTTCTTTTCATAGATATGGATAAATCAGGAAATGGTACCAAGCTATTTGGTGAAGAAAGAATAACTAACTCAGAAGACCCTAAAAGCATCGAGCAAACAATAAAATTTAGGGGCACCGTAGACGAGTTAATAATTAAAACCTCTTTTGGAGTCGATGTAGTAAGATCATCAAAACACTTAGAAGATCTCAATGAATGGTTTAACCTTAAGAACAATTCAACCCGCAGATTTAGCTTCTTTAAGCAGTTTGTTGATACTGAAAAAGTTCACAGTGACTATGATGTAGTCATCATTGACACTAAGCCAAAAGTGGACGATATCATCAGAGCTATAATTAATGCTTGTCACTATTATGTTATACCGCTGTTTGCGGATGCTTTTTCTGCTGATGGTTTGAAGGATCAAATAAATATTTGCGAAGATGTGAAGAGGGACCTGGATAGTGACATCAAGTTTCTCGGGGCAGTAATCAACGCTTACAGGGGGGACGATCCAAATCATGTAGCATTTCAGAGTGCTATTAGAAACATTGGAAAAGATGCAAATTTCAAGGTATTAAAATCTGTAATTCCTTATTCAAGAGCGGCAGGAACTGCCTCCCGAAATAGATGCCCAATATCGGTAGGTGGAGGGCATCTTCCAATTTGGAAGAGCATTCAAGCAGTTGCACGAGAGATCTCAGTTCACTTAAAAAGCACCAAAAGAGGTCGGAAACCTCAACCGGTGAATACAGATTTACTCCAAAACCTTTCGGACTTTAACTCTGCATGTGACTTAGAACCATCACCTGAGCTATAGGAGACTATTTCTATGCCAAGCGAACGACAGGGACAATTTGAAAAGCAGCTCAAAGGTAAGATTAATATTAATGAAAGCAAAAAGGTTTCAGACCGTATCAAAGCTCTTCGCAATGCCTTAGCTAAGGAACAAGTTGTAAAGCTTGATCCCTTTGATATTCAGGCAGACGAAAATATTAGAAGAAAGATAGATAAAGAAAGCATGGAGTTCCAGCAGCTCGTTCAGTCTATTAAAGACCTCGGTGTCCTTCAGAGTATCGTTGTAGAGTACAAGGAAGTTGATGGACAGAATTGCATTTTAAAATGTATTGCAGGGCATCGCCGATTAGAGGCGTTAAAAGAATCGGGACTTAGGTCAAAAATACCAGCTCGATTGTGTTCTGGTGATAAAGGAGAAGCGCTAAGAGTTGCTTTAACAGAAAATGTAATAAGGAAGAATTTACATTATATTGAAGTGGCTGATACTTATAAAGCCATCAGAGATGTCGAAGAGCTTACATCAGAAGAAATTTCAAAAAAGTTTGATAAAAGTGAGAAAACTGTAGATAGGTACTTGAAGGTTGCAGACTGGGATGCCGAGATAAAAAATTTGATCTTTGACAATAAGGATTTGTTCCCCTTCAGGTTTATCAATGCCCAATATTTAGAAAAATCTAAAAAACCTGGCGAGGTGCTTAACTCAATCAAGAAAAAGATTGAGGCCCATAGAAAAGGCAAAAGCACATCTACTAACATACGGAAAAATGCAAAGGAAGTTAGAAACCAGAAAGTAAAAGATTTTTTCGAGAAAAATAACACACCTAAAGATCACATGGAAACTGTACAACAAGTATTGAAACACCTCGCGTTGATATGATCCACGCGTGGGTAAAATCCTCTGAATCCATTGATAGTAAAGGGATCCAGAGGAAAAGGTTGATTATAAAATTTGGAGAAAAAAATGCCAACAATCGAACAAGACATCAGCTCACAATCAAAGAAGATCTACAACAAATTGAAGAAGGAACACGGCGAGGAACATGTGTTCGAGCATCTTCTTTCTGAGTACAAAGACTTTGAAAAAGTTTACACAGCGAACGAGAAGCTTACCGACAAGCTGAACCAAGGCAAAGAAAAGATTGCTAAACTAAAAGAGCAACTAGAAGAGTCAAAAACACAAGAAAAGGAAGCGCCTGCTATGAGCAATATTGATATCGTCCCAATGCTAAACGAAACTATCTCTTCATTGAAGTCTCTTAACGAGTCCTATGCCAGAGAGAATGAGAGACTACTAAAGATCACTAACTTCAGTGAATATGATGACAAGATCAATTCGCTCAAAGCTGAGAGTGCTATGCATTCTAAAACCATATTGGAACTTGAAGACCGCCTCAAAACTTCAAAGGAATCTTGTGTAAATTTTGAGATGAAGTCCTTGAAGCTTGAAGAAGAAAAGCAGGCATTAACTTTGGAACTTGAGTCTAAGAAAACTGAAGTAAGCGATCTGGTAAATAATCAGACACAGGATACAAATCTAAATAGGTATCATGATTGATACGTATCAATTCTGATTCACTTCACCAACACACTCACATACTGCCGAGACATGCCGGTTTTGCTTGCCGCTTCTCTGTGGGTGGCACCTTGACGGACCAATTCGATGGCAAGATTTTTTAGCTCTGATGGTATTTTGGAAGGGCGCCCTAACTGCTTGCCACTATTCTTGGCTGCTTCTAAGCCTGCTTTAGTCCTTTCGCTGATCATGTTGCGCTCCATTTCTGCAACGCTCACCAGGATTTGAGTCACTAGCTTACCAGTGGGGGTGGAGTAATCGACACCTTCTCGGAGAGATTTTAAGATCACACCTTTCTTGTCTAGTTCTTCAATTAGTAGCAACACCTCGCTTGTTCTGCGTCCGAGCCTGTCAAGTGCGGCAACTATTAGGACATCATTCTTATCCAGCCTGAGCGTAAAACCTCTTCCTTCAGGTGGAGGATGTAAGCGAGTGCTATGAGTTTGAGCCGATAGAGC
>JABSRF010000404.1 GCA_013215275.1 Oligoflexales bacterium
TTATGGTTTCGACTATCAATAGATTCAGATACTAGATGAGTTTAGTATGGTGCTACTTTGTGGAAACTTCTGATCATGATCAAAAGGAAATTTTAGATTAGTTTTTGACTCCCCTTGGCTCAAACGCAATAGCCGCGACTCCGAGCAACTTCCCTTGTGATTTTAATCATTGTTAAATATAAAGCAGGTCTTTTCGAAAAACTTTCAATTTGCAGCTGCATTACAAGGAGCAGGTATGATCGTACAATGTGGAACCTGTGATCGCATTTATAATACAGAAAAAGACTTATTGGATCGGACATCATGCTTTAAAATTTGCAGTGAAGGTAATCTATGGTTTGAATGCTCTTGTCACTCATGCATCATGATTCCAAAAGGAGAGCATGACTGGTATAGCCCCTCACTTCACCTCAGCGAAGGCAGTGCAAATATTTTCGAGCAGATTTCGAACTTAAAAAACCTACCACGCGTGTCCTCCAACACAATGAAAATCCAGGAGGTCTTAAATAAGCCCGACGTGGATTCGGCAACGATCGAACGTGCCATCAAAACGGTTCCCCCTATCGCACTTAACGTGGTGGATATTGCCAATAATATGTCTCCAGGGGCAAGTATCACTAGCCTCCAACATGCCATCACCTATGTGGGGCAGACAAAATTAAGAGAGATTGTTTATATGGCTGGCGTGAAATCAAATGAATTCAAAACCCAGTCCTTCTATAAAGATCAATTTTGGCACGAATGCTCAGTTGCTGGTGTCATAGCCGAATACTTGGCAAGAAAGCTTGCTCCCCAAGATAATGAGTTACCAGACAAGGCTCATTTTGCTGCAAGTATGGCTAATATTGGCAAAGTTGTGAGTGCAATCCTGTTTCCTGAGGTGACGGATCAGATATACCTAAAATCTCGCGACCCTAAATGCAAGCTGAGCTGGAGTGCCTTACAAAAAGAGTTTGGTGCCTACAGCCATGTTCTCTTAGGGGAGATCGCCGGAGTCACCTGGGGACTACCAACCTACGCCATCCGCTCCATTCGTTTCCACAATGAAAGCCCAGAGATGTACCGAGAAGAGGCTGTCGCCTCTGGCTTTATGTTTGACTTTGAAGTGGATAGCCTTCCTCCAGAGGACGCTATCACCCTGCACGATATTGTTTGCATAGCCCTACCCTACAGCCATTGGGTGCTGCTCCAACCTCACCGTATCAATCAAGAAATATTTGATCTTTTTTTGAAAAAAATAAATATCGATGAAGCACAAAGGGATCAAATAGGTGAAGAGTTGTGCGAGAAGTTTATAGATTTAGCTTAAGGAAGTCTTATCTGTCATTGTCACGCGTAGCAGGGTTGGGTGATCTTGTCATTCAAATAGTTTACCTTCAAGATTGTCTAACCACGGATGCTACGCACCCGCGTGACAATGACATATGTGGGTCCATAGCCATCGCCTCTGCGTAGTGGACACATAGTTATCGCCCCTGCGTAGCAGGGTAAGGCGATCTTGATATTCAAACACTTGACCTTCACAATTATCTAACCATTGATGCAGGATTCTCCAACAAACTGGTAAGCCTCACATAGTCCCAAATAACCTATCACCTGCATCACCGATTCCAGGTACAATGTATTTTTTTTCATTAAGCCCTTGATCTACTGCTGCTGTAAATATGGCAACATCAGAGTGGTACTTGTGAAAGTACTCAATACCCTCGGGAGCAGCAAGCAAGCATACAAACTTAATGGATTTGGGAGATACCTCTTTAATCCGACTAACCGCAGCAACAGCTGACTTTCCAGTCGCAAGCATAGGATCCACCACGAGGACATCTCGCGACGAAATGTCCTCTGGAACTTTAAAGTAATATTCAATGATATTGCTTGCTTGAGCATCTCGGTATAAACCAATATGCCCTACCCTTGCCGTTGGCATAAGCTGCAGCATCCCATCAATAATCCCTTGACCCGCTCTAAGAATAGAGATCAAAGCCATTTTCTTTTTAGCAAGCACCGGTGCTTCCATAGGTGCGATCGGGGTTTCAATTTTTTCAGTACTTAGGACCATATCTCTACTTACTTCGTAGCCCAGCAGCATGCTAATTTCTCTCATCAAAGTACGAAATTTTCCTGTGCTGGTATCTTTTTTGCGCATCAAAGTCAACTTATGCTGAATTAAGGGATGCTGGATTTCGTTTACCTGAGCCATGGGAACCTCCATATCAATCATAGGGGTACTAGAATACTGTTCCATCACTATCAAGGGAGGTTGGGGGGCCTCCATCTTGCCTTAAGCTTTTAGCAATTCGCCTCCCTGCGCTCCAGGAACCACCCTGTAAGATTTTTGCTAGGGGCAGCTCAAGCTGACTACGGCCAAGAGACTTCCTGATACCCTCTGCAATCAAATCTAAGATGGCTACCGTCAAAGCTCGCCATTCAACCACGAGTTCACTTTGAGGCTTATGCGGTTTATGCAAATCAGACGGATCCTTGAGGGTAAGCACCCCTAAATCAATAAGGAGCCCACCATTGTGATACTCTGGAAGTCCAGTTAACTGCTCCACATCAGAAACCTTAAGTCCAGCAAGCTCAAAGGTTTCAGCCAAAGAGTAGCTGAGCCATTGTGAAAGCTTGTGAAACGGAACAAGGTTCTCACTCCCTAGTCTTCCTTTTATCAGAGGATGAACCCCAACATCACCTAAATTGCAGCCTCCTCGAACTAAACCTCCGGGCCAGATGTTACCAAAGCGTGCTAAAACAGTTGCAAGAATGGTCAGACAGCTTAAGGTTTTCTGCTTACCTGCCATAGCTGTTGCGTAAAGCTGATCATAAACATCCCCAAGCCTTATTCCCTTCTTTGAATCATCCGCATAGGCGGATAGGCTCGCTCCCAATCCGTGAAGGAGCTCAAGCCTCCCAGACAAACCAACCAGTGGATTTGCATCACTCACTTGAAAGCCCTTCGCTAGGCGTGATTCATCCAGCTGTTTGAGTCCAATTTGGTCCACGCGGTATGGGTCATTAGAGTCCGAGGAAAAATAACCATTTTTGAACATTTGTAAACTGGCAAGGGCAAGGCCTTCAGACCTTCCAAACTCCTCGTCATAAGGGCCATCTTTAAGGTGAAACGACCACTGCCCACCTGCACCTGCATCGAGAAGAACTGATGGCGGATTGCTAGATTAAGTGCAGAAGAAAAATTTTCATCGCTTCGCAGGGCGACTTTAGATAACCTGTGATA
>JABSRF010000405.1 GCA_013215275.1 Oligoflexales bacterium
AAAAAATCCAGCCAAAACGTGCTAAAGCGAATATTTGGGGGATTGGCGATTACATTTCGCTACAGCGACTAATTAAGCTTTCACAAGTTTTCATAAATCTGTTTAAAAATGCCATTCAAGCCAACCAGGGCAAGGATGATAACTGGGTTAAGGTATCGACAAGCAACGATGGTGCTTATGTGAGTGTTGTGGTGTCTGACGTGGGCTCGGGAATACCAAAAGAAATTGCAGATAAAATATTTACTGAAACCTTCACCACGAAGTCTTTCGATCAGGGCACAGGTTTAGGGCTCAATATTTGTCGCTCCATTGTGGAAGATCATGGAGGTGTTTTGATGCTGGATACAGAAGCAGCTAACACAACCTTTATTGTCAAGCTTCCAATCTCATAATTTCTCTACGATTGCAGTGTGAATCAGCTCCTCAGCATAAAACAAACCAGTCCCTGTCTTACCTTTCAAGTGATTTGGTCCGAGTGTTTTTAAAAGCTGGTACTCAAAAGTGCCTTTTTGCAGATCCAAATTGCTAATGCAGGCATCATGGAAGCCAAAGAAGGTTTCCGTCTGAGGGTAAATGCATTTAAACAAAGATTCTTTTGCAGAGAATATTATGGTGTAGTATACCCTGGAGTCTACATGACTGTGGCTTTTTGGTAAGAGCTCCCGGTCAAGAAATAAGCGCGATTTAAGGCCCTCTAGTCGCTGCGTTGTTATAGGTGGTTCAGAGTCAATTCCTACCCCCCTAAATAGGCTTTTTGAACCAATTGCTGCTGCGGCAAAATTATGGGTATGAGTGATGCTTCCTACCATATTCTCTGGCCATTCAGGGCTCCGATCTGCTTTATTTATAAGCTGGTACTCAAATACCTTGTGCTCTGCTAATGCTTGCTTTGCACAGAGCCTACCAGCAATGAACTCACATTTACGCTTGAGGCAAGCCTTACCAAAGGATGGTGGGTTTTGTATGCCGCTTTGGTTTTGTAAAACGAAGTCCTCAGAATCTTTGTAATGGATTGCAGCAAATGTGATCTTATCGATTGCAGACGAGAGAGGGTGTGATTTATTTGGATTCATGGCTGCCACTCTGGTGCCTCTTTTGCAATGCCTCCAAAGGAATGGCTAGGTCTTGGTGCACTAGTTTCTGTAAAAAGTCCCTCTGCCAAAAACCTGTGTGAGGGACCACTAAGTCACTGTTTTTGCATGAATATGAAAGTGGACTGCACGTTGCAAATTCATGATGGTCATCCTCAGCGTAAAATAGGATGTCAATATCTAGCTGACGCGGTAGCCATTTGTCTGCTCTTGAGTGTCCTATTTGGTCCTCAATTTTTACAATCAGTCTATAAAGCTCAGGGGGACTCATACTAGATGAAGCTTCCAGGACAAAGTTTAGATAATCTCCATGATCTGTGGTATCGTATTCAACTGATCTCAATGGTGGGGTCGAAATCCATCGGGAGCATTTTATATTTTTCAAATGCTGTGATAACAGTTTTAAGCCATGCTCGCAGTTCTCATGTCGGTTTCCGAGATTAGAACCGAACGACAACAAGTAACGATAAAAAGTTGCTTTGTTTTGAACCACCGTGAACACCTCAGACGTAAGCTTAACCCATGTATATGCCATGTTTAGTGGATATTGCCAAGGACGAATAACACCAGGATAAATGATAGCAAAGCCAAAGGACTATAAATGGATACGGTTGATTCACCCCTTGTACAGGAAATATTTTTTCAAAAACAGGATCTTAGCGGATTAAACTCCCGGCTCAATGGGACGCTAAATAACCTCTCAGTTAAGTGTACGGTACAACCTGAAACCTTGGATAAAGATTTATTAAAACAATTTTTAGATCGCCTTAAAGGTGAGGTTCGTTTTGTGCTCGATCACATCACATTATATGATTTGGAATCCCTATGCTTACTGCTGAAAAAATTATTATTGAGCGATGGCCGCCGCTTAAACATGGGTACCCGTGCAGATATTTTGCAGGTCGATGGGGTATTAAGCTATCAGCAAGATAAACAAGCTAGCAAGATGATCACTTTTAGTGAGTATTCAACAAACGTGGTCCTTAGCGTTGAACAAAATAGTTTTGGAAAAGTCGATGTTGTCTACGAAAATCAATTTTGTGGCTTGTATCGCTTGCGGATTGCGCCCTTTGCACATATACCAAGCCATTTACATAAAACAATGCAGGAGTCAGAGTTGATTGCTAGTGATGGGCTTATTTTGCAGAAGGAAACTGTTAAATCAGGAACCTGTATTCAGTGGCCTCATAACTTCCCTCATTGTTATGTAAACGAAGGTAAGTTTGAGCAGCTTGTCTTATGTATTGATAAGCCCGCATTTAATCCAGAAGATGAGGTTCAGCTAGCTGGTGATGCACACCTTCCTAAGCTGAAAGATAGTATGATAAAGAATTATTGGTAGTTGAGGAATTCGATGAAGACAATCGTTGTGACAGGTGGTTCACGTGGCATTGGGCTGGCAATTGCACAGAAATTCTGGGATGAATCTTACGAAGTTTTTTGCCTCTCTCGCTTTGAGCACCCATCCAAAGAGAACTGGAAATATGTGAAATGCGATATCAGAGATAAAAAGCAAGTTGAAGAGTTTGCAAAACATCTCCATTCAAAGCAAAAAAAGGTTGATACAATCATCAACAATGCTGGTATTGCTGGAAGCAACTCCCTTGATGTCGATTCAGGAGATGAACTCTGGTATGATATCATAGCCACTAATCTGCATGGCCCCTATCATGTCTGCAAGGCCTTGTTACCCTTGCTTGCTCATGGTGGCAGTATTATCAATATCACCTCTGTGTTGGCTCATACCGGTGTTCCTGACCAAACGGCCTATTGTGCTGCAAAACATGGCCTTATGGGCTTCACAAAGGCTTTAGCAAAAAACCTAGCTGAGAAAAAGATCACTGTAAATGCGATTGCACCAGGTTGGGTTGAAACAGAAATGTCACAGAAAAGAATGGATGAGCTGCAACTTTCGAAATCTGATCTATGTGAGATGGTACCATTAAAAAGGTTTATTAATGGTGAAGAAATAGCACAAATGGCTTATTATTTAGCTGGTCCAAACTCAAGAGGAATCACTGGTCAGTCTTTTGTGATTGATGGTGGTTTTTTAAGTTAATTAGTCGCTGTAGCGAAATGTAATCGCCAATCCCCCAAATATTCGCTTTAGCACGTTTTGGCTGGATTTTTT
>JABSRF010000406.1 GCA_013215275.1 Oligoflexales bacterium
ATCCGTTTCTACCAAAATATAGCGTTCTGATCACACATGAATAGTGGGTAGAATATTTATTTGGAGTTACCTTAACTAGTTTCTGTTTATTACATATACCTTTTCGGATTCATAATGATGCTTGATGATAGAAAGCTTTTAGTTTCTGTTCATATTGTTCAGAATTGGTCCTAACAGTATTTTGGGATGCGATTTCACCAAGCTAGGTGAATCCGGTAAACTCTTGGAAGGGAGTGCGAGGAAGAGAGCATAAGGTGACCAGGAATTTGGCAGATGAACGCCCATTATATCATCTTGCGGAATCTAAGTGGCTGTAAATATGAGTATAATTTTTGGAACAATCGTTGCATTTAAGAATATGTACTATTTTTTTTAGTTGCGGTAGCAGTAAAGGTTAAAGTTAAAGATACCAAAAGCTTGTCTCATAACAGTAGTCCTAACTTTTTTATTCTCAATGGAAGCTAATGCTGGCCAAAGAAGCACAGTCAAACGTAAAGACAAGGCAATCAAGAGTGTTGTTAATAAGAACATACATAAAATTGCAAAATGCTATCAGAAGTATTCCCAAAAAAAACCGAAGCGTAGCAAGAAACGGCCAAAAGGGGTTGTGACCCTCTCTATTATGGTTGATGGCTGGGGTAGCCCAACAAACATCAAGATGATTGGTAATTCCTTTCCTCACAAATCAGCAAGCTTCGTTAGATGCTTAAAATACACGATTCATAAAATACAGTTCCCGATTAATGGTGCTTTCTCTCGAAGCTTTACCTTACCCCTTTATTTTGACTAAATGTTTAAAATTGAGGTCGCTCTATTGCTGACGATGCCGTTTTTTCGAGGGCATGGACAACATGGATGAATCCAGCAAATCGCTTATCTTTTGTTTGCCCTTGGTGAAAGCGATAGTAAATCTGCTGAACAATCCCAGCTAAGCGAGATAGCCCAAACACATAGTAAGAATTAAAGTCATCCCACTCGAAGCTAGTTTTTTCACGGTACAGCTCAAGGAGCTCTTTTCTGCTGAAGGCGCCAGGTGCATTGGTCGGAAGCATCCTCATACCCTGCAAAGCAGGTGGATCTGTTGCCTCTATCCAATAGGCTAGAGAGTTTCCTAAATCCATAAGAGGATCCCCTAAGGTAGCCATTTCCCAGTCTAGAATACCAACAATTTTGCTCTGATTCTCTAGATCCCAAACGACATTATCAAACTTATAATCATTATGGATCACACTTGCTCTCTGGTGGCTTTGAGGCAGGTTTTCTTTAAGCCAATTAGCAATGATGCTCCAATCTGGTGCATTAGGAGTGGTTGCTTGGCTTATCCTTTTGGACCAGCCTTCAACCTGTCTTTGACCGTAGCCCTTGGGATTTCCGAGGGACTTAATCTTAGGATCGCTCAGAGGAATGGAGTGAAGCTTGGCATGAACCTCTATCAATTGCTCGCAACATCGTCTCATTTTTTCAGGGTTAAAGTTCATTTCCGCTGGGATGTCTTTGCGAAAGATGATTCCAGCAATCGGAGACATCAAGTAAAAAGGAGCTCCGATCACTCCCTCGTCTTCACAGATATGGTGAAGACGGGGACAATAAGGGAATGCATCCTTGATTGCACTGATCATTCGGTACTCCCGACTCATATCATGAGCTGATTTAGCCTTGGTACCGTGAGGGGGCCTTCTGAGAACCCAGGACTTGTCACCGTAATTTAACAAATAAGTAAGGTTAGAATGACCCGCAGGGTATTGTAGAACCTTAAAATCACCCTTTGAGTCAGGGAAAAGCTGGTGGATATAATCTTGAAGAGCATTTATGGGAAGCTCTTCTCCAGGACGAACCATGGTCGCTTGATTGATCATGAGAGGCCTTTTTCTTTAGTTGATTTATTAGAGTTTCTTTGTCGCAAAATATGCTTCGCAAGGCTAATTTTATGAACCTCATCAGGGCCGTCGTAGATGCGAGAGGCTCGTTCCTCGCGGTAAAGGTATGCAAGGACGGTATCATCGCTCACTCCCATAGCTCCATGAACTTGAATTGCCTTATCTAAAACCTGCTGAAGCATTTGAGCGCATTTGAATTTTATCATTGAGATATAAGCCTTTGCCTCTTTCTGCCCGTGGTTTTCGATGATATGTGCTGTTTGCAAGACCATTAACCTCGAAGCCTCTATCTCAGCTTTGCATTCAGCAATCCAAGTCTGGATCAATGGATTTTGTCCTAAGCTTTGATCAGGTTTTATTTGCCGATTCACTGCTCGTTCACACATTAAGTCAAAGGCACGGGTCGCTAATCCAATCCACCGCATGCAATGATGAACGCGCCCAGGTCCTAACCTTTCTTGTGCTAACAAAAATCCTTGCCCTTGTCCTCCCAGGAGGTTTTCTACAGGAACCTTACAGTTTTTAAACTCAACCTCTGCATGGCTCATCATTTCTGATCCCACATGCCCCATGACTGGGATATTTCGTTTGATGATGAAACCGGGGTTTTCGCATGGAACCAGGATCATACTGGCGCGCTCACGGATGTTAGCCTCTTTGTTGGTTAAAATCATGGCAATGCAGAAAGAGGATCCTTCAGCTCCAGATGTAAACCACTTATGCCCATTGATTTCGAAATGATCTCCTTTTTGTTCCGCATAGCTTTGGAGTTGGGTTGGGTTTGCACCTGAGTTATCCTTTTCAGTCATAGCAAAACAGCTTCGAATCTCTCCTTGAGCCAAAGGCAGCAAATAAGTCTGCTTTTGTTGCTCTGTGCCAAACTGATGTATAAGCTCCATGTTGCCCACATCAGGAGCCTGGCACCCAAAAGTAAAGTGTCCTAAGGGGCTTCGCCCAAGCCCTTCGGAAACTAAGGCAAACTCAGTCAGGCTTAAGCCCATCCCACCCCATTCTTTGGAAAAAAAAGGTGCCCAAAGATTTTCTTTTTTGACCTGCCTGCGAATTTCATACAGTTCGGGACCGATCTTTTTGAAGCATCCACCGGCCTTGAGAAATTCTGGCTCCAATGGAAAAAGTTTTTGCTCGACAATGTTTTTTATGCTCTCAAGGGTTTTTTGAACCCTCGATTGATCTGGCAATTGCAGCATGAATAGAATCCTCCCAATTGCGACTGCTTTTTTTGGCTCGTTATTTCAGCTAAAAATACCATTAACCTGAGTTCGACACTTAAGATCATGAAATATTGAGATAAATACGGTAAACTCTAGCCTCAATTTGTTGAAT
>JABSRF010000407.1 GCA_013215275.1 Oligoflexales bacterium
TTATAGCATTCAATAACAAGTTTTAGTTTTACTTATACAAAGCTATTTTTGGTCTGGACAGTGGGGTCCACTTCAAAGCTTAAAACAATCTGCCTTCGTAAAGCAGTATAAAATTATGGCCAAGAAGAAATTTACGCTAGCAGCAGAATGACTTATACCCTTGATTTTAGCCTGTCAGGTCGATGATTTTGATCTTGCTACCAAACAAAAATCCATATAAAGAAACATATGCGAAAATACTTGCTTAATCGTTTTGACAAATATTAACTAGTTTGAAATCTTCGACGTAATAAAACAAAAAATAAAGGCAGGGAATAATGGAGCAACTGGCTAAAAAAGAAAAAGACTGTCTAATTCAAGATGCTCTAAATTTGCAACTTGCAAAGCAAGCAGCTGAGCAAAAAAATTATCAGGATGTCGTCGCATATTTTGAAGCTATCAGCAAGGGCTCTGAGTTTGATGAAGATAGTCATGCTAATAGATTTATGTACATTGATGCATTAATTGAACTTGGTGGTTATGACAATGCTAAGAAGAACCTGCTCGATTTGCTAGCAAACGACTCGATTTCAAAAGGAGACGCAGCCTTTAACAAAGCGATAGAGATGTTAGCCATCATCAGCTTGAAGTCTCAATCCACCGAGAAAGCTATCGATGGAGACGCAAATTATTCTAGCTTAAGGAGTGGGAATACGCGCAAAACGAACAGGAATCACGATTTGAGGATCACCGATGTTGAGACCATTATGTTACGAGTCCCAACATTGAAACAGGATTGCGAATGGAGTGAAGATGCTGTCTTAGTAAAGATTCATACCAATAAAGGGATATATGGAATAGGAGAAAGTGATAGCTCTCCACTGGTGATTAAATCGATCATTGAAACGCCTTCTTCCCATTCTTCTTGTGTCGGATTAAGAGAGATCCTCATTGGAGAAAATCCTCTCGAAATTGAGAAGCTTTGGAATAAAATGTTCGAAGCCTCCAACTATATGGGGCGTTCGGGTGCTGGAATCCATGCAATCAGTGCCCTTGATATTGCGCTTTGGGATTTGTCCGGAAAATACTACGGCACTCCTGTGCATACCTTAATTGGTGGAAAATATAGAGATCGAATCAAGGCCTACGGGACATTCGAGCCGAGTGCGAATCTTGATGTGACCCGCTTTACAGCAAGAGACTTAAGGAAAATGGGTTACACAAGTTTGAAGATCGGAGGTGGAGCGCTCGGTGATGATGATGAGCTAGATTTGGCTATTGTAAAGACTGTTCGCGATGAGGTTGGGGATGAATGTGACCTTCAGTTGGACTTAGTAGGAAAGTGGAAGACAGCTAGCCACGCTAAATTTATGATACATCAACTAAGTAAGTATAGATTGAAATGGGTTGAAGAGCCCGTTCTAGCCCATGATTTAGCTGGGTATGCCCGTCTAAGTGAGCAGAATATGGTTGCCATATCAGGTGGGGAAGGCTTAACCACTAGGTGGGAATTCCAACCTTTTATAAGCCTCTCGAAAGTGGATATCGTGCAGCCTGATGTGACTAGATGTGGTGGGATTTCAGAGATTATCAAGATCAATGAACTTGCAAAAGGTGAAGGTCGAACCGTTGTGCCCCATGGGTTTAGTACAGGGATATTAATTGCAGCAACGGCCCACTTTCTCGCATCTATCGATGCTGGCCAGCTGATAGAGTACTCAGCTAGCAATAGCCCTTTAGGTAAGCATTTGGTTAAAAATTCACCGAAATTTAAAGACGGTTATGTCAATGTTCCAGATGCCCCAGGCTTGGGTATTGAATTAGATGAATCGGTGGTAGACAAATATCGAATCCATCCAAATCAAATATTTGATAGGCAATACAAATCCGCAAACCTCTGTATGTAGGTCTTCAAAAGGAATGTGGTAACACCTTAGAATAGAGAGGTTACAGCATCCTAATCATACTCAAGAGAACAGGCTTTTAAAACACCATCCTCTTCATTAATAAATTCCATGAGATCTTGGTAACAGTGCTCACCTTGCTCATCAAAATTGATGCTGTCGAGAAATTTGGAAAGCAACTCCATATTGTGGGCAGTGTAGGGGTCTTTCCGGTGCGACTCGTGCGCAATCACCTTTCCAAAGTGGTCGTTTAACCTAAATAATGAAACTAGGTCGTCGTTATGCCTATAGTTGACAAAGTCTTTGGTATGTAAAACCTGTGGTTTAAAGTTTTTACAGTAGTAAAGTACGTCGCTGATTCCAGGGGCATTGAAGGTTGCTCCTGGTAGGGCAAACATCATAGATGCGAGCTGGGCGTATAGGCCTCCCAGTGAATGGCCGGTAATGAAGATCTTGTATCCTAGAGATTTAAAGTGCTTAATCTGCTCTTTGGTGTAGTTGGTTACATACCCCACCCTTTCGTTAAGAACCTTCTCTGCGATTCCATGGGGAGAAAGGTTATGATTGCGATAGGATTGCCATTTATGATTAAGCTCTTCAAGATAATGCTGATGGGCCTTCTTAACCTTTTTACCAAACTCTTTATTGGTACCCTCTACGACTCGATCACCAAAGGCTGTGAGCGCTTCAAGTAAGCTGTCCTGTGTGTAGCCTAATCCTGAGTATAGCTTTGCAAAGGGTCCAAGAACTTGCTCCTGCCCGTAGAACATTGCAAGATCAAAGGCTGCATCCTTAGAGTTTTGAGTCCCCCGGAAAGCAATGATGGCTACTTTTTCAAATGGGTTGCAATAGGTCGCAGCTCTAAAGCCGTCGAAGTCTGAGTGGTTGCATAAATGGTAGCTTTCATTTTCGAAGGTGTGCTCAGTATCATAAGTTGCAAGCGAAGCCCTTGCAAGGACCGGAATACCAACAGATGGGGATAACTCTTTGGTGATCGGTAACTTGAGAGCTTTAAGGCTGACGATTTTTAGAGGCTTTTTTTTAGAGTTAGGTTTGTCCTGTTTGGGCAGGTAGCATGAGTCAGAATCAATGGGGCAAGTTGGTACTGCTTCACTTGGATCTAAGAAGATACTCTGAGCGTTTAAAGTTTTTTCAGTTGTGAAAACTGGTTTTGAGAGTCGATGTGATTTTCCCAAGCTTGGATTAATGCTAAATGCTTCAACTCCATTGCTATTGCTTGTGCCATTAGGTGGACTTGAATTCAATAAGAAAATGCAAAATTAATCTTGCCGTCCAAAATTCAAAGAAAAATTGTACTTGAAAAAAAT
>JABSRF010000408.1 GCA_013215275.1 Oligoflexales bacterium
AAGGGTACTAAAAAGTCCCATATTACAAGGATCATCATAACCTAAACGACATTTTTTGATGGAAACTTCTGATTAAATGAAACTCCCAAATTTAAAACCGTCATTGTTATATTATACACGATTAAAAACCCGAGTTTCATCTCCGCTTTGCCCTATTTCGAGCTTTAGCAAAAAGGATCTTTTGCCAGCGGTAAGAATACTGAAAAGGTACTGCCTCGTCCTACTTCACTTTCAACAGTCACTGAACCTTGCATCGTTGAGACCATATGCTTGACGATAGAAAGGCCTAGACCCGTGCCACCAAGCTCCCTCGAACGGTCCTTGTCGGCTCTATAGAAACGCTCAAAAACTCGTTCCATGTCTTTTTGTGGAATACCAATCCCTGTATCAGAAACAGATAATACACCATAGGCAGAGTGAGTGCTTAAGCGAATGGTGATTTTACCACCAGCTTGAGTGTACCTAAGAGCGTTGCTCACCAGGTTATCAAGGATTTGACGCATGCACTCTTCGTCCCCTTGGACGATGATGGAGTTGTCTGGCTTATAATCGAGAGCAAGCTCTTTGTCGGCAAAAACCTGTTCGTATTGGGCAAGGACTTGCTCGATGATTGGCCCCCACTTCTTTTTCTCAAAGTTTAATTCTAACTTGTCAGACTCAATTTTTGCCAGGCTTAGAATATCTTTGACAAGAAAGATGAGTCGATTTGTATTTGATTGCACTTTCTTTAGAAAGCGAGAATTATAGGGCTCATCATAAATGGCACCATCTAATAGAGTTTCCACATAGCCATTAATGGACGTAAGGGGGGTTTTTATTTCATGGGAAACATTGGCAACAAAGTCTTGCCTCACCTTCTCTAAATGCCTGATTCGGGTCATATCATGAATCACGACCACCACACCAAAGTCGTTGCGTAAGGGGAAGGGTGAAGCGTGTAGGTTGAGGATTTTTTCGCCTGTGGCATTCGTAAGGGTGATTTCCTCCACGACTGAAGATTTTTTCTTTCTTGCTTCGATTAGGATTGGGCTTAGAATCTTAAAACCAGCAGTTTCAGATATAGGTTTTTCGTGCCCGGTGGAGTAGTTGCCATCTAGGAAGATGCATGCGGTATGGTTACAGAAAAGGATTTTATCGTTGCTGTCGACTGAAACGATCCCCTCGGTCATAGCTGTTAACATCGACTTAAGCTGAGCACGCTCCATGGAAATAGTGGCAATTTTTGAACTAATTTCACCGCTTAGTCTGTTTAGCGTGTAGCCAAGCCTCCCTATCTCATCGGTTCCAGGAGACTTAACTTTTTTACTGTAGTCACCTAGCACCATGGAATTGCAGATGCTCATTAATTCGGTGATCGGCCTGGTAATTTTATGAATTAGGTGATAGCTGCTCATAAGCATGATGACGATTCCAAAAAAGCATATCCATAAGATGACGAGGTTCAAGTCTCTGATCTGTTTCTGGAACATACTCATTGGAATTGATAAACGCACTGCGCCTAGAATTTCACCATCCTCTTCGATCCTTTTTGCTAGGTAGAACATCTTCGTATCTAGTGAGTCACTAAGCCTTAAAGAGTCTCCGTAAGAGCTATCTAGTGCCTGCTGAATTTCTGGCCTTTGCCAGTGGTTGGTGGCTAAATCAGCAATGGGTTCATGGGAATCAGCGATTACTTTGCCATCTTTTTTTATAATCGTGATTCTTGTGGCAGTGTTCTCACCGATTTGTGTGACTAAGTCTTGGATGGGGCCCTCTTTATTGGACTTAAGGCTTGTGGTGGCCTGAGGGATGATCATCGTTATTTTTTCTTTTAGGTGCGTGAAGCGATTATGCCACAAAAGCTCTTCAAATTTTGTTAGAATCGCCACGATCACCAAAGTGAGAATCGTGATCAGTAAGAAAGAGTTGGTGAGGTACAGCTTCCAGTAAATTTTGGTCTTAACAAAACCAAAAGACAAAAACTCACCCAATCGGCTACGACCTGGCATAGCCCCCTTTGCATAGCCATACTTAATGGTTCTGGTTCCCATGAATCCTAATCCTGCTTAAAGTTCCATTGCGGGTGCACTCACTGGGCTTTGGCATTTGTAGCCAATCCCCCGGATTGTTTGGATAATTTTACCGCTTTCCTTAAGCTTTTTTCTAATTGCCCGGATGTGGACATCGATGTTGCGATCGATGACGTACGTTTCCTGGTCCGAAAGGAATGATAGGAGCTGCTCTCTGGTAAACACCTTTCCTGGCTTGTTAGCCATAGCCTGCAGGAGCTTAAACTCTGAAAGGGTAAATTGCACTTGGTGTCCATCGTGGGTCACTTGGTACTGGTCGGGAGTAATCTCAACTTTGCCAATTCGGATGGGGGCAACCTGCTGTTCGGTCTGAATGTCTTGACGCCTGAGCACAGCTCGGATGCGGGCAACCAATTCTTGAGGGCTAAAGGGCTTGGTTAAATAGTCGTCCGCCCCTAACTCTAAGCCTACGATGATGTCACTTTCTTGGCTTTTTGCGGTCAACATGATGATAGGGATGTAGGATATGGATTGATCCCGTCGCAACTGCTTACAGACTTCGAGTCCGTCAATACCTGGCAGCATAATATCAAGTATGATTAAATCTAATTTTTGTTTCCTGGTAAGGTGTATGCCAGATTCGCCGTCCATTGCGCTGAAGACTTTAAAACGCTGTTTTTTAAGGTTGTATTCCAATAATTCAAGTATATCAGGGTCATCTTCTATGATTAAAATACTTGGCTGAGGCATAAAAAACTCCTAAAGGAAGTTAATTTTTGACTCACAGCTTATGGTTTTTAGTTCCTGTGAGCAAGTTTTTTTCTTATAACATACTAAAAATATTATTTTTATACTCTTGGCGATAATTTACACTATCTTTATAAAGAGGCTTTTTTTCATACACGAAAGTGCGCTGTACCAATGCTCAATCGGCCCTCCTCAGGCCATAATCTGAGAAGTGTGTTAACGAAATATAGTTGATTGGCTGAAGTCGTCTAATCAAATTTATTGTGTCTTGTCCTGAGCATATTGCTGGGCGAATAAGCTAGACACGATCTTTGATTTTCGCTAAGAGAGTAGTTTTGCAGACTCTTTTGAAAGCTTCTTTGGCGTATTGCTAGATTAAGTGCAGAAGAAAAATTTTCATCGCTTCGCAGGGCGACTTTAGATAACCTGTGATACGAATCTGC
>JABSRF010000409.1 GCA_013215275.1 Oligoflexales bacterium
AAGGACATTTTTATCGCGTGTGTCGATGGTCTAACTGGCTTCCCAGAGGCGATAAATGCAGCTTTCCCAAAAACAAAAGTCCAGCTGTGCATCGTTCATATGGTTCGAAATTCTCTTCGCTACGTTCCTGCTAAGGACATGAAGGCAGTAGCCCAAGATCTCAAGAGGATATACAACTCTGCTACGTTAGCAGAAGCTGAAAAGGCCTTAAACGATTTTTCAGCCAAGTGGTCAACTCAGTATCCAAATATTGAAAAATCATGGAGACGAAACTGGGATAACATCATTACAATATTTGATTATCCCTTTGAAATAAGGAAAATATTCTATACAACCAACGCGATTGAGTCCTTGAATAGTGTTATACGCAAGGCTATACGGAATCGAAAAATATTTCCTTGGGACAAATCGGCCTTGAAAGTAATTTACCTTTCTGTTAAGAAGGCCTCGGCGAAATGGACAATGCCGCTAAGAAATTGGAAGCCTGCGATGAATCGATTTGCCATTGAGTATGGTGATCGTTTTAAGCTTTAATTCTGCAGATACACAATTTAATTTACAGGCTCGCCAGTAGCTCCCTCCGCATTGCAAAAGTACGTGCAGTCTTTTAAATCATACTTAGAGAGCAATCAATTTTAGCTCGGAGAGTTTTAAATCAAAACCTGGACCAATAGAATTCGGTTTCAGGCACCACAGATAGAGTCACCATTCCTGGAATATTGAAGCCTAACCTTGGCCTGACTCGTAAGATGAAAGCGCGATATTTCCAGGACGACTTTTTGTTTTGTTTGTCACGAGCATGCTTTCTATCAATGTTGATTTCGCGAAATAAATCTACAAAATAGTACTCTATCTGGTACTTATACTCCAAGCGTTCCATCTCATCTTCATCACTAGCCTTAACTGGAGATGAAAAAGAAGTAAACACGAGAGAAAAAACCAATACTAAGGCACTACATGTAAAAGGTTCTGGTTTGTTACTATATTTTCGCATACTCAATCCTCAACTCTCCGAAGCCCCCAATGGTTGCCATCCCTACGCTTCCAGCAAGAGATAACTGATAATCGGTCCTTATTTCTCTTAACTCCCAGTTACGGTTTTTGACTCGTTTTGCCCGACCGATGAAGTATCTTGCAATATTTTCGGCCTTTTCTAGCCCCTTACGAAATTTGCTGCGATCAATTGAAGTGACCGAGCTACTGCTCTGATACGATTTTGTCATATAGTCATCAGAGAGGATGTAGCTATCTTGTTCTTTTTCAGCGCTTTGTTGGTTCTCAAACCTGATTAAGTTGAAGTGCGCCTTGCCTTCAGTTTCGTCAAAATAATGCATACTTTTGGCTCGACTGATACGATTCTTTTTAAAAAACAGCATGCATCCCAGCGAACCTGAGGCGTTTGCAACGCCTACCCTACCTCCGGCAGTCTGCGCAATTCGGATTTGAAACCCTTTTACTCGAAACTTTGATCCGAATGGTTCGCGTTTAACCAAGACACCCATATCTTGGCTGAAAGCTGTAACTAGCCCATCAAATGAATCGTTAGTCGCAGCCAACAAATCGGAGTCTGGTTTGCTAGCGATAATATTGTTTCTAGAGGGTACTAAATCCCAATCAAGACGTATCCTTACATCACCCCCTGCAGTCATAAAAGGAAGCGCCCTCCCTGATGCTCCAAAAATAATTTCTAGTCGCAGTCGATAAAGAGAAAAAGGAAACACTGATGTATCAGGGACACTAAATAGCATCTGCTTGGTCTTATTAACCCGGTCTTGGAGACCCTCTAACATTAAACCTCGATCTCTGATGCGGCCAGTTCCAGCAGCTTTGTCAGCAATTTTTGCCAAGATATTGTTGATTTCAGTATCACTCATATCCATGCTAAGAGTTGCATGGGCTGCATCAGTGCTCAGTAAATCATAATTGGCTTCCATCTCTTTGATATACGATTTTTTGAACCACCTTAACTCAGCAGCGACGGTCCCCTTTAGAGCAAGAACACCTAGGACTCCGTCCGCTGTTAAGGCTAATTGAGATCGGATCACGGACAATTCCCAGCCATTCAAAGACTTTAAGTTTCCGTAATTACTTTCTTGTAAAAGGGCATCATAAGAGTCACCTTGGGCTTCAAATATGTCATCCACTTCTTTATCGAAATCTTTGCTAGGCTTTTCCCACCTCACGGATCCTAATTGTTTTGGACTTTCCTCCAAATCATACCAGCTTTTAGGCATAGCTGAATAAGCGGTCCTGCTCATTAGGTACAATAGGATGACGATAAGGCAATTTGATAAAGTGAAAATCTTGTGAAAATGTCCCATGGGTCTACGACTCCCTGTTATATTTTCTTCTGAAATAAAGCCTAATGCGTGGACGAGCAGCTAATGAAACCATACCGATTATCCCGACTTTTCCCTCGATGCCAACTCCCACATTAAACCACCTAAGTTCCCAGTGGTCTAAATGGCCTTCGAGGGCTAAACGATTTGCGGGAACAATTGCCGCATCGTGGACATCAGCTAGGACCTCTCCCATTTTTTTGGAATACTTGGATTTTGTGATTTTTATATTTTTCACTCCTTCCTCATCGATACCAATAATGGGGATACCACTCATGCATGAAACGCAGCATAGGACTAGGGACATTAGAAAGAGTCGACACATGGCTATCCTCGCAATAGTTCTGTGTATTTGTCCAAATATTTATCTAATATTTATAATATCTTTACATTACTCATTTGCAGAGTGCAATACGCGCCAAAAAATAAATTTTTGATAAGTTATTGGAAAGCTTAGAGAGGTATTTTTGTGGATTCTGCCTTACATGGATTTAGGAGGCTAATTTTTTTGCTTCTTTTACCTCTAGTCTGATTTTATCTAATAGTTTCTTTACATTTTTGCTAAAACCTTTTGTCTTCTCATCCCACTCATGGTCATTGACGAAAAATGAGCCCTTGTATATGTTCTGATTTCCTGGTTTCATTCCGTTCCTCCTGGGTGTAGTTCTTACCTACATTTTAACTTTTTAATAGAATTATTAGATTGGAAAAAATTACCTAGTAATTGTTTTGGTGTATTTAAAACATGAATTTATTCTATATTTTAATAATAAGGCACTGGTCCCATACTATTGACTAACTAGTAAGCAATTTAGGTAGTTGATATATTTGGCTATTTGAGGTTTCAAA
>JABSRF010000041.1 GCA_013215275.1 Oligoflexales bacterium
GGCATCCGTTTCTACCAAAATATAGCGTTCTGATCACACATGAATAGTGGGTAGAATATTTATTTGGAGTTACCTAGAGTGGCCCCTGAGAATCACACCTTCATTGCAGATCCCCGGTCATCGGCACCTTCACAGTGGGTTCCTAGTCATCGCCCCTGCGCAGCAGGGTAAGGCGATCTCGTACTTCAAATACTTTACTTTCAAGGCATAACAACTGAGAGTAGATAGGATTAAGGATAAGCTCAAAGAAGTGAAAAAACTAAGCTTTTCTTTTAATCATGACACCCCGGCCAGAGCCTTCCCCTACCGAAGAAGATTCAAAACCTGCATCAACGATAAGCTGGTGCTGAAGTCGTCGCAAATAACTATTTCTTGGCTTTAGACGCAATTCTCCAAGCTCTTTGTCCTTTTCAAACTTGGCTATTGCGGCCTTAGCCTCTGCTAGCGCTTCCGCCTCTTTCTCTGCAGAAGACCCCTTAGAGCCTTCCTTCTTGTCTTTAAACCCTGACTTAGAGCCACCTCTATCAGAACCTTCGTAAGACCGAGGCTCTCGTCGCCCCTCAGAAGGCCTTGCTGCAGCCTCATTTCTTTGGGTTTTCATCCTAGCGGCTTTTTGCAGCATAATAGTAAAACGGCCGACAGGAGGCAGGCTGGCCAGGTCATACTCAACTGCCTTGGCCTTTTTATAAATCCACTCAAGGTATGATAGAACATAGTGACCGTAGCTAGGAAAACTTTCCTGAAGAGCACTATCTATGCTATTCCAAAGCGATTTCTCTTCCTCACTCTGTTCCTCTTTATTGCGATCATGAGGCTTATTGCCAGTTTTAGCATTAACTAAAGCCTCGAGATCCTGACAAAGCAGAACAAATTGCGTCATAGTGTTGCCATGAACCTCATAGTCCAAAGGCTGATCACCAGACAGCAGAGGAAACTTTTCTTGGTACCAAACACACAGCCGCTTAACGAGATTTTCAATCTCACCTTCTACCACTTCTTGAGAGAAGGGTTTCTCTGCCCCTTCTTCAAGGAAGGCCAAACTCTCGAAGTAAGGCTTCACAAGCGGCCATCTCTTTTGATTAATTTGCTCTTGAAACTGAGTTGGCAGGGACTTAAGGGTTCTATCTTCTTCTAAGCAGGTAAAAAGAAAGTAATCAATCGAAATCTCTTGCCCTAAGGACTCTGTGTAGATTTCTCTTAAGCTTGGCTTTTCTTCAGGTAAATCAACTACTTCTTCTAAACCAAAACTGTCATCAACAGCATTTCTTGTCATATCGTTCCTATCTTATTGATAATGTTCCCCTTTTAGCTTGCCAGCACTTTAATCGCAGTTTTAGACACAAGGAAGGTGAGCAGTGACTAGATTATCGAACAGCTCCAGGGATATGCTGTTTTTAACAGTTACTTTGCTCTTGTGCAATATAGGTCAGATAACCCCCTTGCAGAAAAAACACATCCTGATCGGTCCAATTGGACGCAATCTCCGCCGCCTGCATACTTCTCATCCCAGATCGGCAATAGAAAATTGTGGGCTTATTTTTTGGCATTGCATTTTTCCTAATACCAAATGTCGAAAGCGGCCAATGCTCCCCACCTTTAATCGTACCACCTTCTACCTCTAACTCTTCTCGCTCCCGCACATCAACAAGAAGCGCTCCATTTTTCATCAGCTTCGATAGCTGGTTGTAGGTAATGTCTTTGCTCATAGACAACCCCCCAAAGTATATCAAGCATCTTGTAATTATTTTTCACCTAATGTTATATTGTCACATGCACCTGAGGGGTATTTCAAATAAAAAATTACAGCTTATATTTATGCAGTTTATTTTCAATTTTAATGGATGGATAAATTACGGGAAGAAATGGCGTCCCCAGGGGGATTTGAACCCCCGTCGCCGCCGTGAAAGGGCGGTGTCCTGGGCCAGGCTAGACGATAGGGACCTGGGTTATCTCGTGGTGAGCCCACCTGGATTCGAACCAGGGACCCGCACATTAAAAGTGTGCTGCTCTGCCAGCTGAGCTATGAGCCCGTACCACTCGAGATGAATGACTTTTTACTGGTACTACGGTCGGATGTCAACGAATTATTTTCACCTCATACGGCGGGATATATTTTTTCGCAAAAAAGAACCTTCCCCTTTAATCCTCCTCAAACGGAGTGTATCTTTATGCAGAAAAATCGCAGAAGATCGTATAGGATGCGCTTATGTTTTTGCATTTTGATCCTCCCTACCATAAACTTCGCCTGCTCCTATACATATCAGGGAGGCTTTTTTTAATAGGTTCTATCATTAAGGGCTAATTAATGACCGTCGTAAGAAAGAAATCCAAAAAATCTTCAACTGCCGATCTACGCTCCGCTATGACAAAGCTGATATATTTGTTAGAGGGACAAAAAGAGGATGAAGCTGTTGCAGATCTACGCATTGCCCTATCAGACATAGAAAAGTATCAGGTAGAATCGGCAGAATTCCAAGCAGCACTGAAATTAATCAATGAAGCCTTTGAGGGTGAACACGAGTTAAATGCTTACACCTATAAACGCGACAAAGAAGATCAATGGACTGAGGTGGAAGAGCTGTACTTGGCCAGCACCAGTGTCCTCAATCTGGTTAGAAGGCTACTCAACACGTAGGTCAACAAAAAGTGCGAGCTGAGACAGCAATCATTGCGATTAGCTTTTTGTTGTACGGCTTAGCCTTTTACAACTGCTATCGTGTATTGGGTGCTCGCCACTCCCCCGCTGCAAGTATTTCATGGATCTGGGCTAACCTAAGCATTCCAATCATTGGCGTTCCAGCATACTGGCTATTTGGCATGGGTCGGCTTAGAGATTATCCAGGTTACCCCGAGCCTAAAATCCAGGAGCCACCGTTAAAGCCTGAAGAGAGGCCTGGCTCATCGATTGCGGAGTTTTCCAAGATCTTCGCAAAATTTGGCACCGTGTTTGCACCTTTTTCATGCAAAGTGCGCCTGCTAAAAGATGGCACATCGACATTCTCGGCCATATTCGATGCGATTAATGCTGGCAGATCCTATATCCTGGTCCAGTACTACATTCTTAGATCAGACAGACTTGGTTTGGAGCTTAAGGAGCTCCTCATAAGCAAGGCAAGAGAGGGCCTCCAAGTTTATTTACTCTACGACGATATGGGCTCGTTTTGGCTATCCAAACAGTACATTAGAGATTTAAGGTTGGCCGGAGTCCATACTGCTACTTTTTTACCGGTATTTAACTTAAAACGCTTTTATCTGATGAACTATCGCAACCATCGTAAGCTCGTGGTCGTTGACGGTCATATTGCATTTACCGGTGGATTAAATGTTGGGGAAGAGTATGCAGCTTCCCGTTTTGGTAGGCACAGGTATTGGCGTGACACTCATATGTCCATTATGGGTGAGAGTGCTAAACAACTCGTAGCGACTTTTGTTGGAGATTGGGAGTTTTCTACGGGCCAAAAGATTCTAGATCGATTAGAGGACCCAGAGTATCCAACTGAGTCTGGCAACCATAGTTTCTCTCAGGATATTCTTGTGGTTCCTTCAGGACCTTACGATCAGACCAATATTGGTATGCTACTTTTTATGCAGATCATCCATGGAGCAAAAAAGAAACTGTGGGTTTCAACCCCCTACTTTGTTCCTGACGAGGCTCTTCAAAAAGGTCTAGAACTTTCGGTACTTAAGGGAATTGAAGTAAAAATCTTGCTCCCTAAGCATTCAGAACAAAAGCTCGTTCACTGGGTGACTCTTTCTTATGCCGAACAAATGCAAAGAGCTGGAGTTCAAGTTTACCTTTACGAAAAGGGTTTTATCCATCAAAAGGTAATCTTGATTGATGATGACGTTGCATTTGTCGGAACTAGCAACTTCGATAACCGAACCTTATACTTAAACTGCGAGCTGATGCTTGGGGTTTTTGGCGAAGAGTTTAACAAACAAATCAAGCTAATGCTGAAAGATGATTTTAAAAGCGCCAAGGTGTTTTCACCAAAAAAAGACAGACTGATTCGGAAGCTCGTTCGCCTCAGAGCAAACGGAGCCCGCTTGTTGGCGCCCCTTTTATAAATCACAATTGTGATCAAATGAGGATTTTCACATGTTGACTAGACTCGAAGTTCAGGGCCTTGTCTTGATCAAGCATATCGAAGTCTCCTTTTCTTCTGGTTTTCATGTCATAACCGGGGAAACGGGAGCAGGTAAGTCCATTCTAATCAAAGCAATTCACCTGCTCTTAGGGGGAAAAGCATCAGCAGACTCAATAGGAAAGGGTTTTGAGCAGGCAAGTGCAACTGGAAGCTTTAGAATCCCCAGCTCCCATAAGTGTTTCAAAGTATTAGAAAAGCTCGGGGTTCCCCAGATAAAAGATGGGGATAATCTTCTCGTGCGCAGAACTATCACAACCAAGGGGCGTTCATATTGTTGGATCAACGACACCCCCCTAACCATCAGCAGCCTGCGCCTGGTGGGAGAAACTCTCATTGATGTTTTTGCCCAGCACGACAACCAGAGGTTATTGGATGAGTCGAGCCACACAAGGCAATTAGATGCTTTTATCAAAGCAAAGAACTGCTACCCAAATTATCTATCCGCTTACAAACAGACGATGACTCGCTACTCAGAGCTTCAAGACCTTGTGCTTGACCTCAGAAAGAAACTTCAGAGCCAGGATTATACCCTGTTCAGACAAAAGCAGATGAATGAGCTAAGCCCATCCCAAGATGAATATCTGGAACTGATAACCTTTTGCAAGAGGGCCGAAGGGGACTTTCAAAAAAAGCAGCACCTCCTAAAAGTTGCAAATATTCTAAATGAGGGTCACGGGGGTAAATCGTTAAGCCAAGCTCTTTGGAGCAGCAGAGACATGCTTTTACAGACCCCGGGAGAATGCGAAAAAAGCGTCAAAATGAGCAGCAATTTAGAGGGTGTGGCAACCTCTTTGGACGATGTTAGTTACGAGTTAGAAAAACTTGTGGAAGCCATAAGCTTAGACGAAGAGAGCTTAGAAGAAGCTCAGACTCGGCTCGCAGAATATCAAACCTTTATGCGAAAGCTAGGCCTTTCGGACATCGATCAGCTGCTTGCAGAAAAGCAGAATATTGAAAAAGAGATCTCTTATCTGGAGACAGCGACTGAGAGGATCGCAGAGAAGCTCAGGGAGCTGATAAAGCAAAGCCAAAAACTAAAGGCCTTAGGTGAGCGACTAAGCAAAGGCAGAAAAGAAGCTGTCACCTCTATTCGTAAAAAGGTAATCCAAGAATTTGCAGATCTTGGGATGAAAGCAGCAAAGCTAGGCATAGAATTTAGAGAGCAGAAAGCCATCCCTCCAAATCTAGATTTGAGTATTTTAGGTGATGACTTCAATCAAACATACTCTCAGCAATGGCAGGCCGCTTGCGATATTCTTTCAAAATTCAAAGAGGAAGGCCAAGAAAAGGTGAGGTTTTTGCTTGCGACCAATCCAGGAGAAGATCCAAAACCTCTCAGTAGAGTCGCATCAGGAGGGGAGGTTTCTAGGATTATGCTTGCCCTCAAAAGAGCTTTGATTGCAGAAGCGGAAACATGCATCCTCGTCTTTGATGAAATTGACACAGGAATATCTGGTCGCGTTGCTGATATGGTCGGAAAAAAGCTGCGTGAGATGGCAAATGGGGTCCAGATCATATGCATTTCTCACCTTGCACAGGTTGCCTCTTACGCCCACCAACACCTTCAAGTTAATAAAATAGTAAGGAAAAACGGGCCTGCACAAGTTGACTTGCGCACCTTAGATGAGCACGAAAAAGTCAAAGAAATTGCAAGGCTCCTATCAGGTGATGAGGTTACGAAGTTAAGCATTGCAAACGCAAAAAGCTTGGTAGAAAGAAGCGTAAGCCTTACATAGGGGTAAGCGGCCTCAAGAGTTCCTCAGCGAACATTGCTTTCCGCTCTTCCTTCTCTTTTTGTAGGGAAAACATCCTTTCTGTTTGCTTTGCCTTTTTTTCTGGAAGATAAAAAGGAATCTCAATATGAGTGGTCTCTCCAGGTCTTACATAAACAGTCTGCTTATAAACTTGCCTATCCACATCCGAAATCATGGTGTACCGCGTTAATGAATAAGCCCCTGTTATGAGCGTCATGGTGGTCTCTCTATCCGGACTGATATCGTGGGAGTGACCACTAAATTGATCCCCCAAAGACTCTAATCTCAACAAGTCAGTTAGATGCGCAGGTTTGTAATATGGCTTTGGCGAGATTTTCACTTTGCCCACCAAAAGCTTCAAGTTATCCCTTTTAGGCGGCAAACGATAACGGATTCCTTTTGACCCTTCTATCCCCACTTCAATACTGTCGCTCTTATACAGTATAGGGACATCCGAAATACTTTCTAAGAAGGGATATTGCTGTCCAGGTAAGTATAAACTAACCTCCCTTTTTCCAAGGCACTCCCATTCCCACGGTGAGCATCCTAAATCGACATGAACACTCTTCATATTCATCTGAGAGGTCTTATTTTCCACCAAGTCAACGAAATGGTGACGATTTGATCCATCAACCCTCAATTTAGCTTTACCGGGCAAAACCGGATAAAAAATGTCAACCTCGAGTGAGTGGTGTTCATTGAGTTCAATATTAAAAGGGTTCCCTCGAATCTTGGTGAATAAATCTAAGTCAATTTTTGGAGAGGTGTTTATTTTCAACCCTGCAGGATAAATGATGCGCGACTCTTTGGCTTTTAGAGTGACCAGGCTATCAGTTCCATTCACATAAACCATGTAGGCACCAGGGAGTAAAAATTGCCACTTTCCAAAGGTCTGAGCCTCCGTAATGGAAAGCAAGTCACTACTCGGCGATACAAAGTACAATGAATATGGGCTGTTATTCTCTGACCATTTGGCAATCTGAAACGCCGAAAGCTCATAGGAAATCACCTTAGGCTGCAGGTCATCAGATTTTGGAAAGTCAATTTTTAAGGGGAGCATGCCAACTAGGAGGTCTTTAGCTCCAGAGATCATATGAAAAGAAAAGCGGTTTGTAATTTGCTGTTTCAAATGGGAGCCATCGTAACGACTGCACTGAATCGAAAATAAATCACCTTCCTCAGGCTCATGGGGAGGGATAAACTCAACCTTATGAGCAACGGCATGAAAGCGCTCTCCAGGTAAAATAGTCACGGTCTTATGAGAGCAGTCAGCAAGCACTAAATAGCTTCCTGGTGAAAGGCTTAGGTCTTGATTAAAAAAACCCATGTGCTCAGCCACGTACTGCAGGCTAGAATCTCCCGCAATACTATAAAGCTCATAGGTCCCTTCTGAAGGTGCCGAAATATGGAGGACCCCTTTTTCTTGGGATCGCTCACACCCAAAAGAAAGCATAAGAGCTAAGAATGGAAGGAGTTTGTAGATAGAATGCAAACACACTGCTTTGATCTCCCTTGCTGCACCTGTCTTGCTGGAAGACCAATTATCTCTATTATTTGCTACAAGGCAAATGTCACATTTCCGCTCAGCTGAAAGCTGCTTAAAGTTCCAGCTCCTAAACGAAGGCGAGTACCCATAGAAAGTTTTTCCATGACGCCCCAATCAACCCCTCCTCCTAGAACCAGGGCTCCACCAGTGTCATCAGGAGCATCACTGTCGACTAGTCCAACAATATCATCTAGATGCACCACTATGACTCCTAGCTCCCCAGTAGCCACTGCTGTGAGTTTGTCTGTTAATGGCAGATGCCATTCGCTTCCAAATAGGTAGCTCTCTACAACCCCTTTGTATGCCTCTGAAGGCTCTTCTTCATCTAGGTGCGGCGCAACATCCATAGGTGCATAGCGGAAGGTAGCTGCTAGATCTCCACCAGCAACCTGCATGCCCAGCTTGTAGCTTACGGTGACATCGCTTGAGCCACTTGCTCTCCAATTGGTACTACCACTTTGAACATAGGCAAATCCATAGCTTGTCCCAATAAATAGTTTGTCAGCAATCTTCTTGCTTAATTCACTTTTAACCATATCCTCTGCTGGCTTTTCACTGATCGTGGGGTCGGCATTATCTATTTCTGCCCCAGGAACCGACGGTGGCGCAAGGTCTTGTTCAGGTGTCTCAGATGGAGGAGGAGGTGGTGTTAGGTCATTCAAGCCCTTACCCCAACCCTGGAAACTGTACAAACTAAGGGCAACAAACCAGAGGCAACAAACCCTTTGCCGTGGTCTTAGTTGGAACCACATTAATCAGAACCTCCAATTAAATTAGTAGTTTTAACTGCATTGTATAGCGACGTTCAGCAAGATCATCATGAGTACCAACAACAGGAGCATGGTCGACTGCATAGGTCGCAAATCTCAAATTAAGCAAGCCAACGTCAAATTGGAATCCAGCCGTTAAGTACCCTTCCTTGAGACCAGTTTGGACTTTAATGATTTTTGAAAAGCCCCACTCTAAGCCTGCATTTAATTTATGAGAATAATGCACTGGCTGGTTAATCATGTGAGCATCAAGAGCTGCAAGCACGTACATGCGATCCGTTTTGATCGGTTTGATGCTGAATCCAGTATTCACCGAGGGGAGCCGGGCCTCAGGAACTCCGATTGCTGTTCCTCCGACGTCCATTTTTTCGAAGGGAGTCCCCCCTAAATCGGTAATACTAAGGCCAAAGGTTGGTTCCATTGTTTTGATTGGGGTAAAAAGCATCCCTACGTCCACTCCAACCCCTGACCCACCTTCAATAAAGTCCTCTAAAGATTGAGAATCGTCTGAGTCATCTCCCGAATCCGATAAAGCCGAGAGAGTTTGGATCGTGAAGTCTGCATCAATGCCACCTCTTGCTAAGACCTTCAAGGAGCCTCCAACACTGAGACGATCCTCTAGAAAATTCATCGCAAAAGAGATCGGTGCAACCATTCTAAGCCCTGCCTCAAACTCAATATTGATGTTGCTATGGGCAACGAGAGAGAAAGGAAGGGAAAGTCCAATTCCAATGCCAAAATGCTTGAAAATCAGATGGGGAGTGAAATACGCAGCCATGTGATGAATTTTACCGGTTTGATCTTGGAATAGGTCAAGAACATCCGAGGTTTGCTCCAATGATCCATCAGGTAGCTCAAGAAGTTCATTGATAAAGTCAACGGTGCTCTTCCCAATTTCTAAAGTGGGGTTCAAAAACTCTCCATCCCACTCCTCCAGTCTTGCTAAACCTGCAGGGTTATAGAACAAAGCATTATAATCATCTGCGACTGCAACATAGGCATTCCCCATTGCCAAAGGACGCAATCCAAAATGAGTCCATCGCAGCTCTTTTGCGACGAGAGCACTGCTTATTAAAAGCATGCTAAGACAAATGAGGTACCGCACAGTCTGCCTGCAATCCATTCTTGTAAGCTCCTGGGTTTGAAAGAAGTTCTAGCGAATCATCTAACCAACTGCAAAAACACATAATTACTATTATTGATTTGGTCTTTATTGTATCACATTCAGGAATGGAAAGGCTAAGCTTAGGTATGGTGGCGTAACAATTCTTATTAAAAAAAGCTGGCGGCTCCCAGCGTTGAACGTGTATAAGTTCAGTGCTAATATGGGCCAATACCACTAATAATTAAATCCCCAAGACTAGCTGGACAAAAAACTAAAAGGTGCAGGAGCAAGGTCAAAATGACAAAAGCGGATGTGGCTGCCGAACGAAAAAACCAAATTGTGAGAGCAACAGTCGATTGCATTGCTAAATACGGATATCATAACTTTTCGATGCAGGATGTTGCGCGAACTGCTGGAGTCAGCAAGGGAATTATCCATTATTATTTCCTAAATAAAGACGACCTGATGATGTCAGTACTAGATAAAGTTGCATCTGACATCGAAAGGGTGCTCCATGCAGATATGGACTCCATTGATAATCCCAAAAAGAAGCTAGAAATTTTCATCGATATCTGCCTGGATGTTGTGAGAAGCACTAAAGAATATTATCAAGTCAATATGGATTTCTGGACCCAGATTAATCAGAAAGAGGAAGTCAGGCAGGTTATTGCAAAGCACTACGTCAAATTTAGGGAAACTTGCTCAAAGGTCATTGTCGAGGGGATAAAGAAGGGACAATTTGTTTCGGTAGAGCCCTATGAGTACAGTTCCTATATAATAGCAGTAATAGATGGCATCAGCCTTCAATGGTTATTTGATGAGAAAGTATTTAATTACGATAAAATGTCTAAGCAAATCTGTCAGTTAATTATGAGAGGTTTGCTGCCGTAAATCTTAACTCAATGAGATGTGCCAATGACTTTGGATGTAAGGGACAACACCATGGAACAAGTAAATTCCATGGTCCTAAAGGTCAGAACGAAACAGGCCCTCAGCGAAGAGGAAATAAAGACCTTTTTAGATACCTTTGAAAGTTATGAGTGCTGGACTCCTTACCTATTACTCTTGAGCTCTAAACTTGATCGCCCTGACACCACAAACAAAAAAGACTACTATATCTCATATATCAAGACCCAGAACATCCACTTAGGGAATCTATCTGGCGCCTTAAGCATGTGCAAGCGCATGATCAAAGAGCTAAACTTAAGCTTCGATGAATTCTGGTCAAAGGTCCTCCCCGACATATGCTTAAAAAGCGACTTTGAAGGGCATGCAGCATTTCTCAAAACTGCCTCAAGTCAATTCAAAACTGTTCCAGAACAAGTTTCCTGCATCGAGCACTTAGGGATGATTTATGACAAGAAAATCCATCTTGAACGGGAGCTGCCTGATGTTTATGAGAAGATACTTGAACTCGATGGAAACAACATAAAGGCTCTTCGTTACTTTAAAGCGGTTTTCACCCAGACGGGATCATGGGAAGAGGTCGCTGGAACCCTACAAAGGCTCCTTGAAGCTGTGACCCATAAAAAAGAAGAGTATAGAGTTGCTCAAGAGTTAGCCGGTGTTTATTTATACCAGCTGCACAAAGCTCCTAAAGCAATAGAGTTACTGGATAAATACTGTGCTCTAAGCCCGCTAGACACATCCACGATCCATTATGATGCTTATGCAAGCTTACAGGATTGGTCTGGCTGCCTCAAAGTTTTGGAGCGTTGCTTATCAACCACGGAAGAGGACACGGTCCAGGCCACTCTTTGTTACCGAATTGGCCAGCTTCAAGTACAAATTGGAGAAAATGCCGCCGCGGAAGTAAGCCTGCAAAAATCCCTAGAGCTATGGCCGCAGTTTTTAGAGCCACTAGAAGAACTCATCCATATAGCAATTGGTAGAAAAGATTGGCTGACGCTAAAAAAATACTTAGAAACTCTCGAAAATCTGATACAAGGAGAAGATCAAAAACGAAAAGTAGCCTCCCTCATTGAGGTGATTAAAGGGTGCCTCGGGAATGAAAAAATCGAATGATATCTCAGTACTAATGGAATCCCATAAGATTCAATTCGAGCCCATTCCTTTTGCTGTTCGCTCCTTATCTGAAAGTTTCCCCAAAAGATTTAATACCAGTAAATTATTGATCAGTGGCCTATACAAAGTCATTGGAGCCTCACAGGTGGAATGCTCCCAGCACTTTGTTTATGCTCCAGAGCAGCGGCAAGCATTTAATGACTTAACTCGGTTTGACCCCATCACAGACCTGATCCACATGGATTTCTTGCCTTTGAAGCAGCTATTGCAGCTCCTCAAAACCTGGGAAAAACCAAGCTCACTTTCCATTTATGATCATACGGACTATAAATTAGACACTGCTCTATGGGAGTTTGCGGGGGCACTTCATGGGGTTTATCCACAGCTCCAAACAGACCTTGCCAAGCGTTACCTTGATGAATCCTTGAATAGCGACCTGCTCAACAAGCATTTTCCCTATATTGATGATGCTCTTGTCCTACAGGAGCGCCCTGGCAAAATGCTTATTTGGAACCCTCGCAAAGCTTGTGAGCAATCCTTTTCACAAAAATACAAAAGCGTCATCAATGAGCAAGGACAAAAGAAAGGCGCAAAAGCCCCACTATTGGATGTAGGGAAAAGCCAGGGCTTAGTAAGTATGGTCGTTTGGGGGGGGAACGATCACTCCCATACTATCCATAAAGAATTAAGCGCTATCACATTTCGATTGGATGACAATGGCTTTGACCTGACAGCCCCGGAAAAAATCGTCGAGCAGGTGTACTCGTTTGCGAAAACAGTTTTACCGGTTTCTGATACGGGCAAAGTACACACTTATTTGTCATGCCCTTTCCAAACGGTCACCAATGCCTTAATGGACACTTTTTCTAAGATGCTTTCTCCAACTCAGATTTCGTTTAAGGTCCATGATGTTCTCACTGGCTATAGCCCCAAGCTCTCGTTTATGAGTTTTCTGTCTTCAATTGAAAAATCATCCATTTTTATTGACTTAGGAAGTTTTCCTGAGATTTTATGTGTTGTTGGCTTATGTGAAGGAAATTAATCTTGGAAAACTATGTCAAAGGGGACTTTGGATTTGTCAATATCACACCTCTATCCCACATTATAAGTGAGGAAGGGTATGGATACCTGAATGAACTCAAGGCCCAGTTGCAAGACTTCTCCGAAAAGAAAATCAAAACTATTTTTTTTATCCAGCTGACCGATGTAGAAGATGATCTTGTGGAGTGGGAAAAAGTTATAAGAAATGATATCTTGCTTCATGACCTTTATAAAAAAATCCTATTTTTTAGATCTATCCTCTACCAACTTCGCAAAGAAAAGCAACAATTCATCTATATTGGAGGCGGTAACTGTCTTGGGGCTTTCTGGGAGCTAGCCTTATGCTGCGATAAAAGAATGTGGTTTGCTGCTGATGGTTTAGTAGGTTTTCCTGAAATTGATTTAGGCTACTTTCCAATAGGAGGTAGTTTAGATTTCCTTGCAGAGGTCTCTTCAAGAACCAAAGATCAATGGTTGGAGCAAGCAACGTTAACGCTTACCTCAGCGAAAGAAAAAGGATTTATTGATTTTTTGGGAGGGTCAACTTTCCACCCGGAATACGCGATAAAATGGGTAGAGGCTAATACTGAGGGAGCCCTTGGGAAAAAAGCTCTCCCCGAACAGAATTTTGAACCTTTAGGCTGGCATCAAATCAATGACCTGGAAAAGCAGTGGCTGGAAATAAAACGCATCACGAGTCTATTAAAATCCTGGGACTATGCTTGGAGCCTCAATAAATCAAAGCGCTGGTTCAAGTCTTCACAAGAGTATGAAAATCTAATTTCCTTTATCCTTGCAAGGTTTATGTTAGCCCCGTCACTTAGAAGGCTTGCATCTCAAGACGGGATGAAAAGTTTAGAGTCCGAGCATTTGGATCAAAGAGTTGTCTATATCGACAGTGAGCTATGGGCTCCTCCATTAGAGATATTCAGTAACCTGCTATTAAACAAATACCGCATCGTATTCTATGGAAGAAACCCGAAAGTTTTAGCATCTTTACTGGAACGGATGTTCCTTAAGATCGATCGCTTACACGACAAGCAACATCTCAAGAAATTGTGGTCTAAGTATGTCAGTTGGTTTCATGGGCATAGAATTGGCCCAAGCTCCATAGCTATCCGTTGGAATATAGGCGATACGATTGAGATTTTTCATAATAATAAAGGGTTTCGTTTCCTAAATCTCGAAAGCAACCTCTTTGATGCAAAGAAAGGCTATCTAGAGAGGATTACTGAAAGCTCCGAACAAAACGAAGGGCAAATTCAAGAAAAAACGGTAGTAAACCTTCTTAGCCAAATCAGTTATGGGGTGATTAAAGAAAAAATCATTGGCAAGGACACTCCTATTAGTAGCTGGGTTAGACTAATGATTCTTCAAGAGATCATAAAGCTTGCAAACAATTTTGAGGGTGATATCGATAAATTCTTGACCAACCTCAACCAAAAAGGTTGGAGGTTTGCTGGATCAGAAGAACGATGGGGCCACTTTTTGCAAACCAGACGCGGAAGTGTCTACCCTGAGGAAGGCATCTGTTTTCCCGACCGAGATGTTTGGAACCTTGGTCGATGGAAGCAAGTCTATACCCTACTAAAGCCTGCTCAAAAACCTTCAAGAAACTGGAACCCAGCGGAAATGGAGGTTCACTTGAGCCTATATTTATTCGCCCTTAGTGAGTACCTATGCAAAGCAAATTTTTTCAATGATGAAGTCCAATCATTGCTTCTGTTAAGCGAGGCCATTGGATTCCCACGAGATTTAGGCAACCCAAAAGACTACATGATGCGCTGGGGAAGCAGGAGATACCGTTTATATAAGAAACGTTTTTGGGGCTTCCTGGAGCGTTAACGAGGAGCAAAGCATGAGTTTTAAAACAAAGATAGAGCAATCAATTGAAGAAGCCAATTCTAGCTTATGCATGGGAATTGACCCACATCAAAAGCTATGGCCCCCATTATTTGAAAAAATCAGCCAAGATCAAGGCTTGCTGAAAGCCATCTCATATTGGGCCCATACCGCATTGGAGGTTGCTGCCAACAAAGTGCCAGCCGTCAAGTTTCAAAGTGCCATGTTTGAAGCCTACGGTCCTGAAGGCTTTGAACTGCTTCGTGATCTATGCTTGAAAGCTAAGTCTCTTGGTTTTCATGTGATCCTTGATGCCAAAAGAGCTGATATCTCATCGACGATGGAGGCCTATGGACGCAGTGCATTCGAGGTATTCCAAGCTGACAGCCTGACCGTACTCCCTTATATGGGTTCAGATATCCTACCTGCTCTGACGCCTTGGCTAAAAGAGGGTAAAGGCATCTACTTAGTCTGGCTTAGCTCTAATGCCTCAGGCAAAGAAGTTCAACTTCAATGGACAAAAGAGCAGAAAACATTGGCAGAGGTCATTTTAGAGTCCTTTCAGTGCCGATCTGCAGACCTTGGAGTTGAGAACTCTTTTGGTTTGGTGCTCGGTGCAACGATGCTCGATCAACTCACGGATAAGCTTTGGGACCTTGCACAAAAATACCCACTTTTGCTCCCTGGGCTTGGTGCCCAAGGGGCAAAACCAGATCACCCTAGGATTAAAAAACTTAGCCAACTCGGCTCAAACCTTTTCCCTATTTCCCGATCTTTAACAGGCCTTGGAGATCAAGGGCATGATTTTGCAAATGCACGACTGCTTTCAGAGTATCAGCAAGCATTGGATTGCAGGATATCCTCTTACTTGAAACCGCTGGAAGTGAATTACCCTCAACCAGTGTCATAAATGCAACAGTTATTCTGAATAGTGTCATTAGCGCAACATTCCATAACTAAAAGTTTTTTCCTTTGACTCGAAGATCCTGTTGCTGCCGAATGGATCGGATACAAAAATGACGTACCTCAAAAAAGCGGCTGTAACCAAAAAAATAAGGCCAAAGCTCCTTTTTATCTCCCCAACATACTTTCACAGACTTATAGCTAGAATTCTTGGTAGCATGCAGATCTTAAATATGGTACATTTTTTGCATTAATATACATGTAGCCCTGAAATCCAGTCTTATAGCTGACGATAATCTTCTGGAATAATGGGAATATTTGTGAAGACCCTAGATTAAGCCTAAGCTTAGGCATCCTCATAGTGTCTTTTTTTCTTTGGCTCGTTTTTAGGTTGGAATGCATGACAAGATTCGACATAAGCAACTATCAAGGGACCGTTACTAGGAGTATAAAATTTGCTGGCGTAGGCCTACACACTGGGAAACTGGTAGAGCTAGATGTTTCACCAGCTGCACCAAACTCTGGTATTCAGTTCATGAGAACCGACGTTCCTAACCCACAGCCAATCCTTGCGCACCCAGACAACATAACATCTACAACTCTTTGCACAACAATCGGTAACCAGAACTATTCCGTCTCAACCATTGAGCATCTTATGGCGGCCTTTGCCGGCCTAGGAATTGATAACGCCCTGGTTCAGGTGAATGTATGTGAGCTACCTATCCTTGACGGCAGTGCTGCACCATTTGTTGATAAATTGAACGAAGTCGGTATACAAATTCAAAGCACCAAGCGAAAAGTTATCATCCCCAATAAACTTATAGAGGTTGAAAGCGGCGATCAGTATATGCGATTAGAACCTTTCGACCATTCGCAGAGCGACCAAGCCAAAAACCCACACTTAGAAATCAACTGCTCTATCGACTTCCCTTTTAGCCGAGTGATAGGCAAGCAGACTATAAAAGTGAACTTCTCACGTCGTAATTTCATGGACCTATGTGAGGCAAGGACTTTTTGTCACGTTGATGACGTTGAAATGATGAGAAGAAAAGGACTTGCTCAGGGAGGCTCACTCGATAATGCTGTGGTCGTTAACCACGAGAAAGTGATGAATAACGATGGACTCAGATATGATGATGAGTTTGTGAGGCACAAGCTACTCGACTGCATTGGAGATCTGGCATTGCTGGGAGGTCGACTTACTGGAAGGCTAACCCTTCACAAGGCAGGCCATGGCTTACATGCACAATTCACGAAAAAAGTATTGGAAGATGACACTTGCACCACCATTCCCTGCGCATTCGAGGATAAGCGCATCAACGCAGTCGAAGGGATGGGGCTAGCTGCCATGGCAAAGAAAGAGCCATAAACTATCAAATGTGACTCTTAACTTCTTCATGCCCAATTAAACGATCCAGTATTTTTTTAGTCAGACCAAACCATTGCTTTTCTCCTAGAGACTTAAGCATGGCTCCAAGCTTCTGTTTTGAGCAAAGAGAGTTCTTTAAACCTTCCCAGTCAGCCTCTTCTGCAAGTATTTCCATCCAATCCCGACGGTTGGACCTTACAATAAGTTTAAATAGTTTTTCTATAAACTCTTCATTTGCGCCGAATTGGCCCAAAAATGGCTCCATCTCTTCCCACGCTTTGTTGTGCCACTCAAGCGAATAAGGCGCATCTAAGGCCACAATCGTCAAGAACAGAGAGATTTCAGGATTTGGTCCAGAGAGTTTCAAGCATTTAAGAAGCGAGTCAAATGCACCTTGGTAGTGTTTTTCTAACCAGAATGCCTTAGCAAGCTGAAACCATGCGAGAACTTCTCGTTCGTCAGACTCTAATGCATCCTCAAGAACAGGGATCGCTTTTTCTGGGTGCCCCGACTCAAGTAAGGCTTGCCCCTTTAAAGTTAAAATAGGTGCATAGCAAACCTTGACTTCGTCGCACATTTCTAAACATGAATCATAGTCATTTTGATTAAATGCAGCCCATGCTGCTAAAAAATAAAAGCTAACTAGACCTGTATTCACAGCAGCTTTTTGCATGATCAGAAAATACTCATCCTCTTTTCCAATTTCGAACGCATCATAACCCCAACTAGAAATAATCTGCGTAAGAGAAGCCCCGGAGCAGTCAAAAAAACGTTCGATCTCTTGAAAAGAGGTCAGAATATGCTGCTTTTCGTCCAACAGACGGGATAATGAGCTTTGCCATATTAGAAACGCATCACTGGGCTCTAACGTCAAAGCACGACAAAATTGCCATACTGTATGCTCTACTGGATCTTCAGCATAGCTTGGATGAATGTCGTCATTTTCATGAAACCACCGACTAAGGCTAGGAAAATCGTTGAGATGAGGCATATCAAACCTTCAAGTGGTGCGTATTTCATATTGTTTCTAAGCGAAAACCTAATATTTTATCAAATTTTACCACATTCTCATTGCAAAGCTTAAGCACTAATCGAGCTAAGTCACTCGTAATCAGAAGTTTCCATCAAAAAATGTCGTTTAGGTTATGATGATCCTTGTAATATGGGACTTTTTAGTACCCTTCG
>JABSRF010000410.1 GCA_013215275.1 Oligoflexales bacterium
CGAGATTTTCCTCCAATCTTTTTGTATATTTTTGATAGCGGCGATGGAGAAATTCATAGCATGCAGAATCTAGGTGATACAGACCACACTAAAGTTAGTATCACAATCATCGCGAAAAATTAGGGTATTCTTTACCATTAATAAAAAACAAATATTACCCCTTTTATTTTAAATATTTCAGCTTGGTAATAATGTGGAAATTTTATTCACATAATTTGACTTAATAAATGAGGGAGATTCCCAGGCTGGGCCCGGAATGACATTGGGATTCATGACTGGCGAATGACTAGCCCAAAATCGAAATGTTTGGGAGCTGCAGACTTCATTCACTAGGAAGCAAATGCTCTAGGTAAGGTAGCTCATCAAAGGCTCCACCATACCATTTTTTATAATAAAAGTAATTCCGTAGAATTAATTTCACATAGTTCCTTGTTTCCTCATAAGGAATACGCTCGATAAAATACAGAGAATCATCTGTATTAAACCTCTTTTCCCACTTACGGCTAATGGTTGGACCTGCATTGTAGGCAGCTAAGCTTATAGGCACAGCATCAAAGCGATCCAATAAGCGATTGAGATAGTGGGTTCCTAAGATAATATTGGTTTCAATATCAAACAAAGAGGCATTCCATCTAGTTTTACGCATCAAACTTTTTTTCTTATGATAGGAAACATATGATTTTTTTAACTTTTTAGCCTCATATCGTGCAGTATTCTTCATCAGCTGCATTAAGCCCCTCGCACCTGCTCCTGAGAAAGCTTTAGGGTTAAAGACACTTTCTTGACGAATGACAGAAAAAACCAAGTCAGGGTCGATCCCTGTTTTATTTGAATAGTGTTCCACATTTTTTGCATACCTCTTTGGAAATAGAATCTTCTCAATCCCATAAGGTAATTTCTTTCGATAGCTTCGGGGAATATCACGGTATATTTTGATCGCATCTAGCCATTTGCCAGATGCATGCAACAACAAAGACCGCATGGTTTGTAGCTCCAGGGAGCTTTTTTGAGATTGCAACTCACCAACCTCACATGCAGCTTGATCTTGCAGGCCTAGCTTTAAAAGGGTTTCGATCCTCTTAATCCTAAGCTGCATGGGTTCCGAGAGGGTTGATTGGAGAAACTCAGGCCCATAAGTAGAGTCTCGCAGAGGCTGAGGCGCGTACTTATTATTGGTATGCTGCTCGAGCATATAGTGAGCCATAGCTCCATAGTAACTTGAAAAAAACTCGTTCGTTGCATACTTCCAGTATTGAACAGCTTCTTGCCTTTTGCCTAGCTCCATAGCCGAACGACCCGCCCAAAATAATGCATACTCTAAATTTGGGTTGGTAGCTCGCTTATCTTCGAGCATTTCACCTTTACTGTGGTATACCAAACTTGCTGCCAGGCTATATACATCCTGCCATTGACCTCGGCTAATATAGTTCAGCAACAAAGCATCTTTAACCCCATTGCTACGAGGATGCTCAGGAAATTGTTCAAGGAACTGCTCATATTTTTTTCGAGCTTCCTCGTAGAGCTGCTGGTTATCGTCAATGCGAGCGCCAAGATACAGTGACTCAGCCTGAATTGCCAAATCCCCAGATTTTTTGCCCCGATTGGATAAATCGTCAACAATCCACCTTGCACTTCTAAACTTATTTTCATTCCAATAATGCTGGGCAATATACAGCTTAATAAAGGATTTGCCCTCTTCACCATAGGCCTTACCCATTGGGGAGATTAAGGTTTTTGAGATCCACAGTTTCGTCGGATTACGCTTGCCTTTATAACACTCAAAAATTCCATCAATCGCAAGCTTTACTTCAGGAAAAACATCCTGAGGAGGCTGTTTCCATAAGTATTTAATCATTTTTTTCCTTGCAGAGCTGCAATGACGCCTTTTGATCAGGGTTGATATCTTGTCCATGTGACTTTGCTGCTCTAAGAAGGCAAAATGATGCCCCAGGGTATCATTCAGTTCTTGGAATTTATTGCTGAGCTGCATGAGTTCTTTTTCATATCTTTTTTTATCCCGCTTTGATTGTGACCTTAAGAAAACTTTTAAGGTTGATTTTACGGCATCAAAATTATTAGATCTCTCGAGTTCATGCAGGAGGGAAGCTGTCCTTTCCTTGTTTTTTCTAACAAACCTCCGATCGGTTAAGCGTTTATTGATGAAAGAGTACGCAGGACAACTTAAGCCCGAAGGATCCTCTAAAAGGGCTTTAAAATACTGATCCTGCTTTTTCCAGCGATCTTTACTATGCTTATGAATCGTTTCTAAAAAATAGGGGTAGAGTACATGCTCAAACCCTTCTTTACCTGAGAAGTATAAGCGTTCTTCCAATTTCTTGGATTTTTTGGCAGCTTTCCGCTTTCCCGAATGAATGATATCAGCGTAGTCTAGGCTTAGCTGATCGATCTTTGGCACGCCCTGAGAGTATAGCTGCTGCGACTCCCCAGATGTGTTATGGACTTGCATCCAATGATCTAACTCGTTGTTATCGGCAAGGCTCTGGTTGACCGCCTCAAGCATATTGCATTGTTTCGGCAACACAACTTCTAGTACGGGGTTCATAGTCGCTAACACTGAAAAGAAAAAACAAAACTGTCCCATATAATAAGTTCACCACTATCAAATACTATGTTAAAACCAAAAAGAGTCGATTAGAACTAGAGCCAGCAGCCCTTCGATTTAATCTTCAATAACAAATATAAATTGCAGAATCCTAAGTGCTCATTTAAGTCGGTGAAGAACAGAGTCTAAACAAACAAATTGCACTTCATTTCCTGAAATTTTTTTCAATAAATCCTTTGATTTTTTTCCTCTAAAAAATCATAAGAACATTGCCCGGACCTGATTCTAGTGACATCCAAACAATAATCTTGGAAGTGTTTCTATTTCGGAATAATTCGGAAATAATTTAAGCAAAATCTATAATAGTTTGTTATCATTAAAGATGTTTTTATGGCAAATGAGGAATTTCAGAGAAGTAAGTGTCGTCTGTCACCGCAGACTTCCTTTAAGTAAGCAGCTTCACGACACATCTGTGAGCTTACGTGCGCTTTATTTATAGGCTGCCTAAAACTTCTGCCTTTTGCTTTCCTGTAATGGCATCGAAGGGGCGGATTGCTAGATTAAGTGCAGAAGAAAAATTTTCATCGCTTCGCAGGGCGACTTTAGATAACCTGTGATACGA
>JABSRF010000411.1 GCA_013215275.1 Oligoflexales bacterium
TGCGAGATTTTCCTCCAATCTTTTTGTATATTTTTGATAGCGGCGATGGAGAAATTCATAGCATGCAGAATCTAGGTGAAACCTTCGACTGGGGTTTGAAATAATCTCTAGGGAGCGACGCTCCTAGCGACTTCATCAAAATCATGTCCTACGCTCAATTCTTGATGATGGGAGACATCTTCAAGGAATTGATCGATCAACTCCTTTGTAACATGAGGCATCACCACCACGTGGGTGATCCCTTTGGAGTTTGGCAGCATCCATTTTGACGCTAAATCATTGGGTAATGAAGGAAAGTATACAATATTTGAAGACTCATTGGCCTTAGCTTCAATCCCCATTGTTTTGAGGCGATTCAAGAGGTAGGACGTCAAACAAAGGCAGCGAGTAGCCATTTCCCTCAGGCCGTATTCGCCACCTATGGTATCGATCCTATAGTTTGCAAGCAGCACAGCGAGGCCTGATCGCGAACAACTCAAGGTCAGATTATCGGATGCAATATACTCAATGTAAGCTTCTTGCATGAGGTTCTTTTTGGCAGTGATGACCAAACCAGCTGGGGTAATGTTTCCAAGGAACTTATGGAGGCTAATCGACAGAGAGTCGATATTGTCCCTTAAATCAAAGCGGTATTTTTCGTAGAATTTTGGAAGGAACGGCAAAAAAGCACCATGCAAGGCTGCATCAGCATGAATATAATGGGCTTTGTCTTTCAAAATTTCCTTAATCAATCGGACATCGTCGATGGCACCTTTCATTGTTGAGCCAATGTTAGCAATCACCAAAACAGGCGATTCGATACCATTAACCACTTCTTCAAGCTTGCAGTAATCCATTTCGCCGCTGTCAAGGCAAGGAATGACCTCGAACGGACGATTAAACTTTCTCAAAATGGTCATAGCAGCATAGTGGGTCTCCTCGGAAAGCAAGACCACGGGGTTCTCAAGCTTTTTAAAGCCAGTCCATAGGCCATACTCCATGGCCTCGCTGCCACCACTGGTCACATAACCGAAGGTTTCCTCCTCTGTTAAGCCGTAGGAGCGAGCAAAAAAATAAATAAGCTCCCGTTCCAAGGCTTTCGTATCTAGCCGGTGTGAGGAGGGTGTAAATGGATGCCCACTATTGTTCATGAACACCTGCAGCACCTCAGCCAATGGCGAGAAGTCAAAATCCATATTCCCCGGTTTACCAAGCATCATAGTTTTCTGACTGCGAACCTGTTCCAATACCTTTCCGTAGCGTTCCATTTTCCCATTAGATGGTTTTTGAGGAAATGGGGCGTGAAAGTTGAGGTAAATCAATTCACTCTTAGGTGCCTCACTCCTCCAGCGATACTCCATTGGTAAGCTGTCGTTAATTTTTCTAAAAACATGCTCCCCTTGGAATGAGAACGAATCGAGCTCCACCTCTGCTGAAAAAGTCTTTGAGAACATATTAAAGCGATCTTTTCCGATAAAATGCTGAGTTAGAGGAGAGGTCAGGACCATCACCACGCCATCATAGCCTGATTGCATCAGCATATTCCGGCCTAATTCCTGGACGGTATCTAGAATTTTCTGGCTCTTTACCTTTGGATGAATTGCCACTAGAAACCACTCTGCTACTGCTTCATGCTTTGACTCATCAGCTTCGATGAACTCGTAAAACTTGTGCATCAAGAGGCTCTTAATTTCCGCAAGGGGCTTCATACTTTGCTTGCCGAGATTGGGCAAACCTTTGGTGAAGTGGTCATATAGATAGCTGACCCCAACAATAGCCCCACCCTCATCCTTCACAACAATGCTATAGTTTTGCTCGTAGGTTGCCTCGCTAAATGCCAGGATGTACTGGTATAGATCTTCTTTGGAGATCCCAGATTTGCGAACAAGAGGCTCCAACATATACATAAGCCCAGCCGCAAAGCGAGCTGCTTCTCTTAGGTCTTCTTTTGCCAGAGTTTGATACTCAAAGTTACCCTGCCGAAACGGCAGATTAAGATTATGCTTCATTGACTTTCCTACCACCAAAGATTTGATCCACATGACTTATGACATTTCGGTTTCCACCCACTCCGTTCTTTTTCAACAAGGAAACAAGGCTATTGCGCGAGTCTACCTGAAAACGGTCCAAGTATATTTTTGAGTGGGCTTTAGAATCGGTCACAAACACCACGTCTTGGGGCATCAGATTTCGAATTGCCAAGCATGGAATTTGGAACTCAAACGGCCTAAATTCTTTGCTATGCAGGCCTTCCACAGTGCATTTGGGGAAGAACTGACCGATCATCGCATTATTTTCGATGAATTGAGGCTTTAAATATTTTTGGACCTCTTCGACTAAGGAAATTCCTTTTTCCTCATTTTCATCCATTGAAACAAAAGCAATGATGATCGAGTTTAAAAAGGAATCATTGTTTTCGATGAATGTCTGGTGAAAGTGTGTCATTTTTTCACAGATCTCGTCGACTGTGCTGTGAGAATCATAGAGGCAAAAAGAAAGATAAATTCTTCCCTCGACAGATGCCCTAGGAACATAAGGGCACACAGGCCCTTTACGACCCAATTTCGGATGGGGTTTAGCCAAGGTATTCTTGACCCACCTCTCGGTTATCATCAAAGAATTGACAATATTTTTCTGAACAGATCGGTCTTGTATATACTGTTCCACTTCTTTGGTGAGGTTTTCTTGGCTTAAGTCCGAGCTTGAATTGATGTTAAAAAGCTTCATGATGTTATCCCATCCGTTTTTAAGTCCGAGGAATGCCCTGGGCCCATAAACAAATTTGCTACATTGAGATACGCGTTACCCGAAAAAAAAGTTTGTGAGAGGTCATCAATTTTTCACGGTAGGAAATACCTTGGAAAGGAAACCATTACGATATGAAAACAAATAGACAAAATGACGTAGTTTCGTTGATCGCATTTCTTAAATACTGAGTATCAAGGTCTTTGTTGTTTCTCATGTTTGAGCACGATCGATCTAAACTTCTGGCAAACAAGAGCGACTGAATCACAATGATGATGGAAACCAATCATCAGACAGCAGCTTTTCTTACTTGGCTTAAATAGTGTATCTGCAATAGTGTGAGGTTTTATGCTATAATTACAGGTGGATCAGATAAATAGTCGCTGTAGCGAAATGTAATCGCCAATCCCCCAAATATTCGCTTTAGCACGTTTTGGCTGGATTTTTTCT
>JABSRF010000412.1 GCA_013215275.1 Oligoflexales bacterium
TTTTTGAAAATTAATTTCAACCGCGATGAAAAAAACTGAGTTACAAAGGCATGAATTTAGTTTCCGACCAGACACTAGATAGGCCAATGGCTACAAACACAGCTCCTAGGAACTCTGACAAACCAGCGGCAAAAGTAAAAAAGGTGGGGAGCGGAAATCCTAAGGCACCAACCGCTTTGATAAAGCCCTCAGAGGGGGGTAGCTTTCCGAGGCCATGTGCAAAACCCATCATAAGGCCAACGCCCAGGCGGGTGATTAGCAAGCCGGCATTCGACCATTTCGATTCAAAATGTTCTCCACCTATCAAGGCTAGAAACAGCTTGTTTTTCTTCATGATTTACATCCGTAGTGGTTTTAAGCTGACATTTGAGAATATGCTACCACATTTATTAGAGCCAAGTTTAGAAAAAGCAAACAAATTGATGGGCAAGGCTATTGCTTACTGGGGCCTTATTTGCTAATAAGGTCCGACTAATTGAGTGATTTTTTCAGTATTCTTATTTTTTTGCTTAGATGTGCAAGGAACCACAAATAATGGAATTTAAAAACTTAGTTCAAGCTGTTACAATTTGCTGCCTGATATCAGCTAGTCTGACTTATGCTGAGCTAAATCCAGGGGCGTTGAAAAACACCCATGATATAATCCTTCCTCAATACCAAAAGTCTCTTTCTTTGGCATCAGGGCTTATCTATGCTGATGCTCCCATGATTCCTAATATTTTGGCTCTTGGGTCGACCGCAAAAAAAAGCAAACTGGATTTAAGGAACTTTTCTTACTATAACAGCTACAGCTTAGCTGATACCTTGTTTTTTTCACCTGATGGTCATCAGCTTGGCGTCAACTCCGGGATTTATAAGTTAGGCCGGTATTTGGAAGCGAGCCACATCGCCCTAATATTGCGGCAACTGCTCGATTTCACAAACCTGGAGACGTTTAAAGGGGAGTTGTCAGAGCTACGCCAAGAGTTGGTATCTCACTTTATGAGATCCGAGGGATTCCCTGCCAGTTCAAGCTACGTAAAAAAATTTGGGGAAAGCATCGATCATTTTTTCACCCTACTATCGGATAACAAAGAATCGCACTTGATCTCTCCGAGTCACCTACTCTTGGCATTCTTATGGAAAAAAATTAACTCTCGTGCAGAGCTTGTCGCATTTTACCGGCAACTCGGTGAGAAATATGTCAAAATGGAGCTCCTGGATCGAGAGACAAGCCCATATATCGAGTCAGATTATCAATCTCTCGCTGATCTTTTTAAAACTCAGGACGCTGTTAGTGGCGAATTGATCGAGAAAGCTTCCAAGACACTCAACAAGGAAAAGCTTGTCTATCTGTTATCTGCCCATGATATGTACGAGAATAAAGTTCCACCCAATATATCCTACGCTAGTGCTGATGCCCCAGAGAATGTGGACTCCTACCCCGATTGTGTTGAAACCTCTCTGCGCTATTTTCTAGGCTCATTTATCTTCGAATCTGGTAAATTTGATGCCAAGATTCTAAAGAAAGGGGCTCATGTCTCCCCACGGTTGGTCGAGTACTTCGAAAGATACTCCAGCATCAACCGCTTTAAATCAAGCCAAGCCCACAATGATTGGAGCCAAGTAGTCAGTAACTTATGGCCTGATGCAAACCTATATAAAAATATCAAGCAAAGTAAAGATGGCGAGGATATCTATTATGAGATCATTTCCAAACCCGCAAATAATATCAGGGTAGCCTATCACCTGCTCTTTGGGTTTAAACAGGACCAGGCCGTCACAGATCAACCCCAAGATGTGGAGGAGATGCTGACACGTATTTTTGATTTTTTTTCGGATGCTGAAAGGACGTTTTCTTGGGAGATAGAAGGCAAGTCAACTGACAAGAAATCTCTAAATATTCTAACCCTCAAGGATGAGGAGCCTCAGTTCACCTGGGAAATTTTTCAAGGTCACTCTTGCATTAAAATAAAAAATACTGCAGCAGACGATGACTGGAATGATAGGCTGATTAACTATCTGATTAGTTCTGATGGAATCGACGGTGACTACACATACTTATTCAATGATTTAAACAAGTTAGTTCAAAACTGGGACATACTGAATAGCAACGGGAAACTCGTTGCTGCATTGCTGAGTAGCACCCTTGATCAGCAAGAACACCTCAATCAACTAGTTGACAAACTTGCTAACAATGAATTTGAAGAGTTGCATGAGTCAATTCTATACCCACTTTTTCTAAAAATTAACGCTAATGACCTATATGCCAGGGTTGTTTTTTCAGAGGCACTCTTGAAAAACAATAACCAGTTTTTTTCAAAGCACAAAATAGATCATCTAGGCTGGTTCAACAATAATCGTGAAGTTTTAGGAGCTATTTACTGTAACAAAGACATGCCAGCATTAAGTCACTACCTGGATGCTAACAATATTATAAATCCATCTGACCTTGCGGACTCAGTAGCTGCGGAAAAAGCTTTTAAAGAAGGTGAATGCTATTCTTCACCAGCATATTTATTACTCGAGCAAAAGGACTTGGAAAAAATCAAGAAAGCCATTGATTTAGGGGCAGATTTCTCAGGATATGGAGAAGTTTTTACCTTTTCTGGATCTGGCCCCAGTGGAGTCTCGGGAGTCCCGTATCTATTTCTTGCTGTTGAGGACATTGACCTGTTCAACTTTTTATTGGAAATGGACCTTGATCCTTCGACAATGAAAAAAACAGTTGAAAAAGACGAAAATGCTCAAGAAACAGTTTTGCACACTAGCCTCGTTGAGTACATATTGTTTGACTATTATAACGGACATGATAACCACAACCACAAATTGGCAGCTCTTAAGACTTTGATAACGCATCTCCAAAGACGACAAATAAAAATGCCAGACGTTTCCGCCACTGCAAGGAAACTCATACAGCGATCATCAGGTAAAGATTCGCAAACAAAAGAAATTTTGAGCTTATTGCTGCAGATGGGAGCCGATTTAAGTCAACTCGCTATCAAAGACTTACACATTTTCTATAACCTCAAAGATCACCTCGAGTTAACTACCTACCTTGTAGAGCAAGGTATGCCTTGTAATAGCGACCTTATTAAGCAGCTTGTTCGTTTGCTATTTAGTCGCTGTAGCGAAATATAAAATACCTTTATTTAAAGGCTTTTGACTTCATATAGCTCTTTACTTACTT
>JABSRF010000413.1 GCA_013215275.1 Oligoflexales bacterium
TTTAGATCTTCTTTCTGATGACTTAACTGATCCGAATAGTCGAAAAAGACCGTCAACACTGGAAGTCTTAGATAGTGTGTAACCTGCTGTAATATTGAAACTAAAATATCGGTCACTTATGAGCAGTGCATATACTAAGAGTTGGCTTGGAGATATGGTAGGATTCTACGAAATACCTGCACACAAAGTATAAGATAGGAAGTGGAAGAGCAGGAATAAAGTAAGTCAGGCATGTTTTTCCCCAGAATCCCCAAATTAGACTACCGCTCTTGCCAACTGCTGCTTTTCCAGAGTTTCCTTCCAACATAATCAAAGGCACATAAAAAATGGTCGAAATATAAAAAATTAAGGCAGGAATTATGAAGCATATGAGGCCCGTTAAGACTAGTATGTTCCAACGGAAATATCCATCGAACAATGGACCAAATTTTTTAAAAGTACTTTTTAAAGATTGATAAAGGGTGATTTTTTCTCCAGTTGCTATGGCATGCATAGAATTTAATATTGCCGGAAATGTGATTAATTGATGCAAGAAGACAAAATAGAAAAGATAGAATTTAATATCAATCTTATATACGATTGGAAAAATTGATGTAGCAAGGAGTGCAATTAGGAGCGGAGTGATTGTCCCAATACCCATAATTGTGAGCTTTGTTGCATTTTGAATGTTACGAAACACATCCTGAGGCTTGTGGCTGTATGTAAAATTCAATTGATTGCCTATGTTTATTTTTGTTTTTGAGACAATTGACAATGAAATGGATGTTTTGTTCAGCTAGACCATAGTATCCCTAAACACTTTTGTCCCAGCACCGTATCATTGAATATGAGATCTCCATGAGGAAATTGTTCAGCGGCTATTCCATAGCAGACGTGGAGGGGAATCAAATGCTCCTCCCTTGGATGGCAATATCTTGCAGCTGGTGCTTTTTCCCAGGAAATCAGACTCTTTTCTACTCCCATTGGAGAAATAGAACTATCGGTACATGTTTTTGCCAACCATTCATCAAAGATGAGACTTTCTTTGGTGCTAGAGTTTGGGCCAAATGATCTCATGTTATGGAATGACATCCCAGAACCTAAAACTAAGGTCCCAGGTTCTAGGTTTTTACCCAGAGCTTTCCCGATTTCAATGTGCTCGGATGGATCTAGTCCTTTTTTAAGCGACATCTGAACGACAGGTATATCCGCTGAAGGGTATATCAACATCAATGGAATATACATACCGTGATCAAATCCTCGATTTGGATCCAATTTGCAATCTTTTTTATCTTTTTTGAGACCCTCGAAAATTTTTTGAGCGAATTTCTGATCTCCGGGTGCCGGATATTTTAACTTGTAGGCCTCATCCGGGAAACCATAGTAGTCGTAGATCATTTCAGGCTGCGCTCCAGAGGTAAGAGTCACGGTGCTCTCTTCCCAATGGGCACTCACGACTAGGATGCGATCAGGCTTTTTAAGCTTATTTCCAAGTCCCTTTAGAAATGGCGTTAAGTGTTGATGCCCACCACCCCCTAGGATTGGCATCGGTCCCCCTCCATGAGGGATGTACACTACTTGAATTTTAGAATCTGTCATAAGGGTCCCCCCAAGCTTACATTAAAGGTATGTCTTGAATGTATCTATGTTATCACGATTGAAATCAGAGGGATTGCCGTACCTTCTTTACTGGTGGAAAATTGGAAAGTTTCACAAATGGATGAGAACTAGCTAGTTGTCTAAGGTGGGGGAGGCGGAGCTTAAATGTTGACACTTCTAAATCGTTAGGATTCAGAAGGTTTGCAGAAAAGTCATCTCGACTGTAATGGAATGTAATGGAGAGATCTTAATAATTCCAGGAGATTTCTCGACAAGGCTCGAAATGACATATGCAAACCTGATTTGTTTGGCTATTTTAATGAAAGCTCGAAACTATTAGCTTAACTGGTCCTGCATCTTAGCAATCGAGTGTAGGGTAAGGACAAACTCAGTATAGGATTCATCAGAATCCGTTTTCCAGCTATTAACTGAGATCGAGCCCTTGTGCTCATCAATGATTTGCTTGCAGATGGTAAGGCCAAGTCCGCGGCTGGTGTCCTCTTCCCCACTTTCAAATGGCAAGAAGATCTGCTTTCGTTTTTCCTCAGGGATAAAGGTTCCAGAGTTTCTAAGCTTGATCTCTGTCATACCCGCTTGGTCTTCGGTAGAGATCATGATCTCACCGTCTTTAGGCATGCGTACTGCTGCATTGTGGATCAAGTTGGTGATGACTCGTTTGATTGAGACCTTGTTTGCCAAGACTTGAGTGGTGTGAGCCAGGTTCGTATTAAAGGTGATGTCTTGTACCTGTGATTTTTCGAGATTAGAGATGTCGTTGATGGTCTCGTCAATCACCTCTTTTAGGCTCACGTTAGACTTAGTGGATTCTTGCTTGGAGATATGGGTATTAACCGAAATCATATCCTTAAGCATGGAGTTTACCTCTTCCACTGAGCTATTGATATACTGAGCGTACTTTTCTAAGAATTTTTGCATGTCCTGCTTTGAATCCAAGTTTTAGCTTTTCTGTGTTTTGGGCAATCATATGCAAAATCATACGAAGATTTTTTTATAAATCATGACATTTTGTTTACCTCAGAGTATGACTCTGAAAAGATCAATGAAGATACCGTCGTTATTGCTGGGGCTGGGCCAGCGGGATTAGCTAGAGCGATTGCATTAAAAAAAATAAATTCTAATACAAATGTGGTTGTTCTTGAAAAAAGAAGTACCTACACGCGCAATCAAGTGGCAAACATCACTAAGTCAGCACTCCTTTCAATGGTGGACTTAGAACCAAGAATTCTATTTCATTTGATGGACATTGGTAGGGCATTTTTTTTCGACGAACATATCCTAATGGATCTGGATACGAGTGTACCCGATAAAAAATTGGATATGAGGCCATTTCAAAAAACCTTTAGGAAAGTCTTAGGCCAGTCTTTGCCCCGTTCCAGTCATAAAAAAGTGAGGAGTTTGAAGAAGCTTAGAAAACCCTATAAAAAATTGAATGAAAAACTTTTAGCATCAGAAAAACAGATTGCATTTAAGCAAGGTGAGTCTATTGCAGAAGATCATAGGTGATCGAGATAATAAAACCATAATTAAAAATGGAACTCTCATTAACTGCTTCCCTTTCAAACTCGAA
>JABSRF010000414.1 GCA_013215275.1 Oligoflexales bacterium
AGGGATAATTGCTAAACCTATGAGTATCGTGGAGTTAATGACCGTTAGAGTGCGTCAATAGATCGAGACCAGTGCCCTTTCAAGATGATGACCAAGATGATTACGCACTTGAAAATGAGTTAGTAGAAAGTGACAATGAAGGTTCAGAAGAGGAAGAGCAGTCGTTTGATGATCCTGTCGATGATGAGCTTGTAAGCTCAGAAGAATCAGAAGAAGATGTAGAAGACAGTGCTACAGAAGAAGTTGTGGAAGATAGCGCAGCAGAAGAAGACTATGCATCCTCTGAAGTTGATAGCACAGAGGAAGATACATTATCTAATGATCCTGTGGAAGATAGTCTTGTTGAAGAAGAGCCAGTGTATGAAGAGCCCGCTGAGCCAACTGTGGTTGAGGAAGAAGAGGCTGTTGATCCTATGATTGCAAATACTGAGCCTTATACAATTCGAAAAGGTGATTGGCTTTCGAAGATTGCAAAACGTAGGTTAGGTGATGCGATGCTTTGGCCAAAAGTTTGGGTTTTGAACCCTCAGATAGAGAATCCTCACCTTATTTATCCAGGTGATGTGATTACCGTGCCTAAGCATAGGTATGCTAAGCAGTATGTCACAAAAGATCTCATAAACTAGACCCCTTTTCCTTCGATTTTATTCACAGACATTATCAATAGTCAGACTCCCAAACGACGAGTGGGAGTCCGTGTAATTAATTCATCTGACCGAATTCGGGGCAGTTATCGTTGCGATCCCGAGCATACTTGTCAACCCGAGCATACTTGTCAACCCGAGCATACTTGTCAACCCGAGCATACTTGTCAACCCGAGCATCGCCGAGGGATCTCTTTGCTAACCATTTATTTTTGTAGGGGATCCCTCGGCGATGCTCGGGATGACCAGCGATGGGGTTAGAAGACTCTTTATCTTTAAGACAGAGCTTACTTTATCGTATTTAGATTAACCGTAAATGTCTGGGAGAAAGGCCTTACCATGGGGTGGCTTAGGCTCAGTTCGAACTGAAATTGAGTGATTCCGCTAGGCAAGGATAGGGATTCTGTCTGCCAATACCATCTAGGGATGCTACCATTTTCTATTGGATCCAAAACCTCAAGGCCAATGGGCTCATTGATTTCATCGATCCTGATGGTGAAGTTCTCTTTTTTCAGGTCGATAAAACTGAAATCACTGAGTGCTTGTGCAAGGTCAGAAGCGTTTGCAGCTTTGCGAATATTGCTTTCAGCTGTATTTCCTGCAATCTCTTCTAAGATGGAAAGCCCTTCAGCCTCCCTGTTTCCAAGGAATACTTGGAAAAGCTGAATACTATCGTCTGATGCAACAAAACTCTGTCCTGCCTGGATAGAGATATTGTTAATAAAGGTCTGAGAAAGGTTAGCAAAAGGGTTGTTAACGACAGTTGGTAAGCCATCTGAAATGAAATAAGCTAGTTTTAAACTACTTTCCTCTCCTTGAAACAAGGATTCGGCTTCATTAAAGGCAGTCTCGTAGTTCGTGCTTTCCAACCCTAAGCAGATTCTTTCGGGGGTCAATTGTTTTTGAAATTCATCAATCCCTACAAAATCGATTGAGTTTTCGTTTATACCAGCAGAGAACAGGACCAGTGCAGCCTTACCTATCAACTCACCGGTCTTGGTTCTAGACTTGTCGAGGATGCTCTGAATGGCCTCATAACGACCGCAGGAGTTGTTGACAAATGGGTCGGATCCAGCAACCTCTGTTCCGAGGTTGTTGTCAAAGTGTTCTTCCATAGAGCCTGAAACGTCTACAATAAAGAGGTAACGAGGATCTTGCTCCAAAGGATCAAGGCAGATATCACCTGCAATATCAAAGCTGTTGTCACCGGCTTCCTCGTTTGCGAAAACAGCAAAGGTAGACTGGCCCTCTGTATCACAGTTAATGCTCACATCTTTTCGTCTCGACGTGGCATCATCAGAGCCAATAGAGCCTCCCGGAGTGGAGCCACTAGCCGTGCCGGTTGCTAGGTCGGTGTTGGCGCTCGAACCAGTGCTGTCGAAGCTGTAAAATGAGGAAGACCCACATCCGATGACAAATAGGGGAATGATCACATAAAAAACGTTTAATTTTATTGACAATTTTCTCATTTCGATAGGCTTTTCATATAAATTTTATAAGTAAAATTCTACTATATATTTCTCTTTATCGGATTGAATGAGAAAAACGTTATAGTAATAATTGGATTTGCATTAAATTCTAGTGGGCAGAGTAGGCACCTATGCTAATTAAAGGCTTTCTGCTTGCCTGGCAAGGTGCTTTTGTCGCAAGGAAAAAACCTGAATTTTTAGTGATCTGGTAAGGAAGGCAGGGGGTATTAAAGCTTTGTGGCGCAACGGCAGCCGATCGAATAATCCTTGTAGTCTAGTTTGTGAGCAATCGTGGTGTAGCTGCAGCTAGACTTGCTCTGAGGGTATAAGCCTCCGTTAAAACGACCAAAAAGAATCCCATTCTTTCTACGATAGTCGTGAACCCATTCGCCCAAGTTCCCAACCATATTGTAGATACCGTGCTTTGAAACGCACTTTCGGTAGTCACCATTCCTAGCTAGGGATCGTCTCTGGTAATTTAAACTTGGGTCCTGCATACAATCCCTCCAAGTATTTTTGGGGTTTTTGCAGTTCATGCCCTCATAATACCAGGCTTTTCTGCTCCTGAGCTTCTGGATAATGGGATGAGGCTGGTGACGGTTGCAGTACTGAGGTTTGGTTCCCTCGCAAGCAGCTAACCATTCGTTATGAGTCAATAGTCTTTTGTTTTGACGAGCGCAAAAGCTCCGGCATTGGTAGTAATTGACGTTCGACACCGGTCTGCTTTTTCTTACATTTGAGCTTTTGAAACTATACTCATAGCGGTCGACACAAACACTGACCCTTCTGCTGTGGTCTTTGACCGGAACCATTCCATAAGGGCACCCGTTGCGAGATAGTTTGGAAGGGGTGATACAGTAAGACAGCGTCATTGACACCAATAACATGACAATAAACTGGAAAAATTTCACTAATGTGGCCTCTAATTATGTAGCTAATTTTTTCACGGAGCCCAAAAGTTTAGGCTGTTGTGTATTGGTTCCCCGTGAACTGGACAATCGAAATAATTGCTAACCAATTTTTTCTTGGTGGCTCTGCCCCCAAACCC
>JABSRF010000415.1 GCA_013215275.1 Oligoflexales bacterium
TTATGGTTTCGACTATCAATAGATTCAGATACTAGATGAGTTTAGTATGGTGCTACTTTGTGGAAACTTCTGCTGATATCACTATTTTTTTAGGACAAAAATTTTCTGCCAACTGACCATTAGATTAATGACTACTTTTCCATATTAATATACGACAACTACCTAGCTACTTGAACGAAATACGCTTATTTACTACACTTATTAACCCCATATTTATAATAAGTCACCACCTAGCAACTAACTAAAAAAACTGAATCAACAGCTAAAATTAAAGGTTTAGCTACAACATTAAAGCGATGATTTGAATGGCCCGAATGTCACCAGCGAGAAACAAGCTCATTAGAGAAAGTAAAAAAAACCATGACCAGACGTAACAGCATTTGCCTTCATTTTTGGAAGGTGACTTCATTAGCCTTAGTGATAAACTTCATAGCTTGTGACGAAGAACAAAGCGAAGTAACAGAACAAACACAGTCCTACAAACAAGCTGATGCCATAGCAGCTATATTGAGCAATGGTGACACTCTTGGGCCCATTGTCCCCAAAATAGCTGAGTCCATCGAATTAGAAACAACAAGCTCAAGCATAGAGCTAAGCGAAGCAAAGACCGTAGAAGAAGAGGTTGAGTCTCAAAACCCCAATATAGATTTCGAGTCCAAGGAAGTCCAAGATGATTTTGCGCGTTTCAATTCCATGGTGAAGTCTCATTGTGTTTACTGCCATGGAGGCCTGCAATCACTCCACCCTGAACTTATAGATTTCAGCAGCCTCGACACGCTTCAAAAGTGGATAAGTATTGGTCAAATAATCCCAGCTGACCCGCTGCTCTCACCTGTTTATAATCGCCTGGTATTTGCTCCAGAAGGGCTCGAAACTGTGAAAAACATGCCATATAGCTCCAGTGGAATCATTTCAATGCAAAAGGAAGAGGCTGAATTTATTTTCAACTTTATCAGCTCGCTTAGCCCCACCCCAGAAACTGAGTCATTCGAGCCTGTGAGTAATTTTGTTGCAGTAAATCACATAAAATCCTTAATCAACGGCAGTGCCCTTTCAGGGGATGATGTCACAGAAATTATGCAACTCGAAGATCAGACCATGACCAATGAAACTATGAGAAAACTCATAGGTAGGTGGTTAGATGAAGAAACAGGAAGGGAATGGCTAGGTGATTTCCTTCTGATAACTCTGGATCAAAATGGAGTCTATGACAACAATAGGAGGGATCGCTACCTGGGATCCCATATCCTGCCTTATAACAATAGCAAGGGAAGCTACGGTAAGGACTTTGAGCAAGAAGTTTTTGACTCATCACGAAAGACCTTGCTCAGGATCGTCGACCAGGGACTACCATTTAATTCGATTATGGATAACTGTGAGATTTTTGTTAGCTCGACCACCCTTGTCGCTATGCTTTATGCAGGTGATCCCACAAAGAACCCAGGCGTATCTCAAAAAGAATTTCGTGAGTTTATAACCACCAATACCACACCGGCAGACAATTTTGACTGGAGGCTCATAAAAGCGGTCCAAGGATCTCAGACCATAGCTTGGGATGACATAGCTGCAATCCGGAACATTAAAGATGGAGATGATATTGCGTTCACAACAAATCGCTGTGGTTTTTTTAACACCCTAGGCTACCACTTCAAAAATCGCACAAACAGCGACAACCGCTTTCGTACCACCGTTAGTCAAGCATTCATCTCTGGGCTCAACCGTCAATTTTTAGCCTCCGACTTAACTCCAGCTTACTCTGAAAAGGGCATTGATAAAAATCATGCATCACAAGATGCATGTTACTCGTGCCACAAAAACCTAGACCCCATGACATATATTTTTTCTGCTGAAATGAAGACAAACTATCGCCCTAGTAATGGTGATTTTTTTGGTGAAGAAAAAGGGTTTTCTTTTAAAGGGGTTCAAGCTGCCTCAAATTCCATTGCTGACTTTGCAAAGCTTATGGCAAATCACCCAGAATTTGCTGCTGGGTGGACAGAAAGGTGTTATGAGTATGCGGGGCACCCTCTTCCCAAAGACTCCGATGCATTTAAGCAGTCACTGGAAAAATTCGAAGCTAGCAATTTTAATTTCAAAGAACTATTGATGGATTGCCTGGGCTCCTCAGTCGTCCTTGGGCAAAGTGAGGGCAAGACCGAGTGGGAACCAAAAACACTTAGGAAGTGTCAATTTTGCGGCGCACTCACAAAGCGCGTCAATAGCTTACGCTCTTCCTTTAGCTTAGGTCCTCCCATTAGTAATCTCTGCAAAGAAAATTCAGTTGAAACCATCGCCAACAGCTTACCGGAAACCATCGTGTCTAGAGGTATTAAAGGCTATAGTGTTCCTAGGCACGATACCGAAATCACCTACAGGTTTAGAGAAAAAGTTTGCGAAGAAACCGCTTCAGATTACTTTTCCAATATCCCCGTAGAATTCGCAGCTAGTGACATAATCACCCAGTTTCCGGCTATGCTTATGAGCATACCAAACGAGCATCCATCCTTTCCGAAAACAGAACTTATTTTGCTAAATGCCTTTGAGGAAACTCGGAAAGTTAATAATAACGAGGTCGAAGGCCTTCAGTAAGCTTTTATCGTTGCTTGCTTGGCAGGCTTAAATGGGACAGGACTATGGTAGAACAAAACAAAAATCGCAGGGATTTTCTCTACAAAACCCTTCTTGGCTGTGGAGGACTCGGACTAAAATCAATCTTACTTGGAGTTCCCTCTTCATTTTTGACAACAAGAGCTATCGCTCAAGCTAGTCGAACCAGGCTAATATACTGCTTTCAAAGACAAGGAGATCCCATAGGCTGCAACTTCGGACCTGCTTATGACATCCCTGGGTGCGTGCACCCAGAAGCCTATGGGGTGCCCACCAACGTGAGCTTTGGTAATCAGGAAATTAAGTGTGCCGCTCCTTGGGCAAGCCTACCTGCAGATTTTAGATCTCAATGTCATATGATTTATCATCATACTGGAGCTGCAGCGCACCCAGAGTCAAATATTGTCTTAGCAGGTTTCTCAAGCCTCAAAGGCAAAGGGGGCATTGGTAGTGAGATGCTACCAGGCATCCATAAGGACTTGAATTCAATAAGAAAATGCAAAATTAATCTTGCCGTCCAAAATTCAAAGAAAAATTGTACTTGAAAAAAATA
>JABSRF010000416.1 GCA_013215275.1 Oligoflexales bacterium
GAGTGCGCAATCACAGGCCAGAACTGTACTAAAATTAACCATCAATGGGTAGGACATTTATTTGGAGTTACCTTAACCCAAAGCACATTCTATTGATATCAAGGCAGCTTAGATTCTCTCATTGGGGCAACATGGCGATTTTAGTTTTCTTACTCCGATAATTAAGGTAAATTTAGAAACACGGAAAAACTAATAAACGGTGAGGAATTATGTATCCTTCAAAATCTTTGCTTGTTCTAATGATCGTGCTAACTATTACATCCTTCAAAGGAAATAGAAGCCATGCAGCTGCAGATAGGAAAGAAATCGGAACCTTGATCGTTGGAACGGTTTTTCCTCATTCTGGTCCTCAAGCCCCTTATGGAGACGAAGCTTTTGCAGGGGTCGAGATTGCTTTGGAAGCCCTCGGGAAGACCGACCCAGAGTTAGCAGCACATATAAAGATCATAAAAGGTGATGACCAATCAACTCCTAAAGGAGCTAGGTATGCTGCTCAGGATTTGATAGCAAAAAGAGCTTCAATCATCATTGGGTCAGTGACCAACCCCAGCTCTAAAACCCTTGCTGAGATTAGCCATGAATTCAAAAAACCACTGATTATTCCTGCCTCAAGCTCACTTAGTATCGGGCCCGTAAGTTCCTATGTTTTTAGGAGCTGTGCGATTGACCGTTGGCAAGGTAAGCTCTTAGGTGAGTTTGCGATCAAAGAATTAAAAATGAAGAAAGCAGCGATCCTTTTAGATCCCAAAGTTTACTATTCCCACGATATCGTTGAAAATTTTAAGAAATCATTTTCAGCACTAGGAGGTGGCATCGTCCACAAAGAGTTCTATCTGTCTTCAAAACCACAATTTAAGCAACGTATTGCCAATATCGCTAAAACTAATGCTGAATTCATTCTTTTCCCAAGCGAGTCAGCGAAAGAAGCAGCAGATGTGATGCTCGAACTAAAAAAAGCCGGCTTGCGAATTCCCCTAATTGGAGGAGATCGTTGGGACTCACCAACTCTTAAAAAGCAAGCTAGGGACGCCTTAGAAGGACACTATTATGCAATTCCCTTCACAGCAGAAGATCCAAGCCCTAGAACTCAAGAATTTGTCGAGTCTTTCAAGAAAAAAATGCATCGGTACCCTAGTGCCTTAGCAGCGATGACTTATGATGCATTCTTGCTTGCAGCAAATAGCTTCAAAAGAGCTAGAACGAATCGTTCAACCGAATTGGTGAGAGCGATAAAGCGAACCAAAGAGTTACCTGCCCTGCTCGGGCCACTCTCTATTAACCCAGAAGGGTTTGCTGAAAAATCTGCCCTTATTATGGTGACCACCAAAAAAGGTGCTGAGGTAAAATCGACTATTCACCCTGGTAAGGTTAAGATGTAACTCTGTTTTAGTCTTGAAAAGCAATCATCATAAAGCCATTCCCTTATAAATAGGACGACACAGGTGGAAAGGAAATGACCACTAATTTAAGTGATGGGATTAACCAGCAGATTACACGCAAGGTGGCAGATTTTTATGAGCGATTTCCTTACCCATTTTACTCCCTTATGGCTCGTCCCTATCACCCAGACGCTTACTGGTCATCATCTCGAGCTTTGGCAACTCTTGCGTCAGAACTTACCGGGCACCCCTGCGGGGTCCTTGCCCAAACCTGGCCTTCAAGAGAGCAGCATGTCTTGGTTCTTGGGTGTGGAGATACGCAACCCTATTTATTTAAGAAATGGGAGCCAAACTCTCATCATCTAAGTTTTCTAGACCTTTCAGATAAGAGCTTAAAGCGTGCTAGACTAAGGTTTGGCATACATATGCGCAGGATCAATTGGATTCAAGCTGATTTATGCAAATTCCTCAGTATGCGTAGACATGATGAAGCTCTTTTTAGTCATATCGATGCCTATGGAGTTTTACACCACCTCGCTGAGCCCAGCTTGGCACTTAAGCTTATCGCAGAAAATCTAAACCCTGCAGGCACCTTGAAACTTATGGTTTACAATCAGTCTGCAAGAGATTGGATTGTGGAAATAAGCAAGGTTTTTAAACTCTGTAAACTTGAAGCCTATAATGGTAACGACCGAGCTTTAGCTAAGCAGCTATTGAAAGAATTAGCAAAATTGCCGAGTTTGAGTGAGTTTTTTGCAGGGGTAGGCCCGAGCATTTATACGAATGAAAATAGGCTATGCGATACCTTTTTCAATGCAAGAGAGGTAAGTTGGCTTCCAGAAAAATGGATTTCGGCTCTCAAAGAAAGTGGACTCACTCCTCTTAGCCTATTTGACCGATATGGGGAGCTCGACGACCTTGTGAATCCTCTATGGTCATTCCCAAGCAAAGATCAGATTCAAGAAAGATGTGATGACAGAAGATTCGAAAATAATCTGGAAATACTAGCGATCAAACCACTACAAGATCCCCTTGACAAGCCAAGCCCATGCCGTAATTTCTCTAACCTTCAAGTGAGCAACATTCCTAAAAAATGGTTTGATTATTTGGAGACGAAGAACATTTCTAACAAATTAAAAGCTGAGCTATGGCAAAGTTTTTATACCCGGATTTCAGACCCAAGTAGGGCACCAATCACAATGAAAAGTGCTAGTGAAATTAGCCTAACAAGTTTAAAACGCTTGGCTCGTCTTGGTGCGATTTTTCCAGATAATGGGAAAACAATAGGCGTGTATAGAGAAATGATGGAGCCAATTTGCCAATCTATGGAAGCCCCTTTTAGGCCTGCAGCATCAAGTATGCATTCAAATTTACAAAAAGAAATCAGGCAAATATTAAAGGTAAAAGACCTTGATGAACGGAGGTTTCTACCCTTGATCAGTGAGCGAGTGTTGCGTATTAATAGAGAAAGGAACCATAAATTTTATTAGGAACTCCACCTCCTCCGATATTTGAGCATCATATAGCTAAAAATGAAGTCACATCATTCTTCAAGATCACAATCTGAATGTTTATTCTGTTGACTTAAAAATCATTGCCATTTAATTTATTGGCCAGCTGGCTAATTGTTAATAAGGGGGTTAATATAAATGCATGCTCAGATCAAAACCAGACTTAGCTCAATGATTCCTGCACTCTGCCTTATAAGGTAACTCCAAATAAATGTCCTACCCATTGATGGTTAATTTTAGTACAGTTCTGGCCTGTGATTGCGCAC
>JABSRF010000417.1 GCA_013215275.1 Oligoflexales bacterium
GTGTAAAACCTAAGAAATTCTCCTTATTAGCCCTAAACACTTCTTAGGAAGGGGTATTTTGATGAAAATATTTTTTTAAGTACAATTTTTCTTTGAATTTTGGACGGCAAGATTAATTTTGCATTTTCTTATTGAATTCAAGCTCCTCAACGTCCAGGCTTTTTGGAGGGTCTGGGCTCGGGCTATCAATTTCAAAATCAATCCTCGATCAAATGGGCGGGTGTATTTGGGTTGCAAGCAAAGTCGGCGAAGGGTCAACATTTTCTTTTAAGATACCTGTCAATGCTTCTATTTCCACCCAAGGTGAAAAACAAGATAGGCAGCAACGATTAGAGGGTCTTTGTCAGATTTCAATTTTATTGGCCGAAGATAATCATGTTAATCAGATCGTATTCAAATCCATATTGAGTCGCCTAGGTTATAGCTGTGACATCTGTAGCAATGGAAAAGAAGCGGTTGATAAAGTGCGGACCAAAAATTATGATTTTGTGTTCATGGATTGTCATATGCCCATTATGAACGGGTTTGAGGCCACTCGCGAACTCGTGAAACTTGAGAATAGGCCAAGAATTATAGCTTTGACGGCCAGTGCCCTTCAAGAAGATAAGGATCATTGTTTTAGGGCTGGAATGGATGCTTTTATATCTAAGCCAATCAAGGTTAAAGATATTGAAGACTGTCTTTTTAAGTTGAGCTCCAATTCTTAGATTTTCTTCTGGTTGCAACAAGCTCTGCATCCTAAATTAAGTATATAAATGAAACTTACACCATGAATTTTTATAAAATTTATGTTTTTTCTATCTGTGATTTAAAATTTCTTTATTTCTATTGTTATTGACGCAGAATTTTGGTTTATTAAAGTATAACACTAGTTTTTGTAAGCATAGGCATATTAGTTTAAAATAAAAACCAAATATGAAGAAGCAAATATGGCTGTAAAAAAACATTTTTTTTCAAAAGTTATTCTAAGTATCTCTACTTGTCTTATTGGTATTCCGGTACCTTTGCTTGCCTTAACAAAGGCAGATCTTCTCAGACGGGAGGAGCAGGTTCATCGAGAGTTTGTGGAGCTGCAAGAAAATAATAATGGCACCAGCTTTATCTATCAAATTATGGAAAAACCCGAGCAAATCGAAGATGAACTGATACGCTGGAATCAGGCCTTATCAGGTTTTTACAGCTGCTTGGATTCGTTCATTATTGATCAACAGCTTTTTTTTCTCGAAGAGAGCTATGAAAATGCTAAGGCCCTGGTAGCTCGCCTTGAGGATGCTGGTCGGTATCAAAAAGATGTAAGAACGATGCGTCAAATGTTTATAGAGATGCAAGCATCCTACCTCAAGTATCATGATAACCTTGGTGCCTTTGCGACTGGGAAGGACTACCGTCGTATCAACTCTTATGTGGAGTACTTCAGAATATACCGCAAATTTTTGCGATTTTTTAATTATGTGGAGAGAGAAGCTAAGCCTTGGAATAAGAAGCTAAGCCGCGTGGTTATCCGTAATGGGATTCGAAACCCTGGTTTGATCAAAGAAGTGTTTCGACCAAAATCGAGGCCTCACGGTTCGGCCCCTCTAACTGAGTTAATAAAACGAGAAGGGGAAATGCTAAGAGATATTTTTGAAGCCTTAGAAATGGAGGTGGACATTAGAGGTGAGGAAAATATACCTGAGCAAAATCTTTACCACCTAGGAGATAAAGAAGTTGTCAATATCTTTGCACATCAGCATGGGCATGGAATCATTGATGAACTCGTTAAGGCCCATATTCCAATCCTACATTATATGGTTATGTGGGCCGTTAAAATTGGACCAATTCCGAGGTTTATGCAGCAGTACCTTGAACGATCTCCCTCTATAATTCCAGTAGGAGCAGAGGTAGACCCCCTGACGTCAACCATGGAGCGACTGGATAAAAGGATTTCCGACAATATAGCGATCCATCCACAGGGAGAGCTAAATATATTCAACGAAGTTATGCCGGTTCATAAAAACTTTGCTTATCGGTACTTAAAAACATTAAGAGAAAATGGCTATCAAATAAACCTAATCCCTGTTTCAAGCCAATATGCCCCTGTTTTCTTATATGGAAGTTTGGATGATATGAAAAACTATCCAAATGGAAACCAGATCAAGGTAGGGATTGAAAAAGCTATCAGCCCTGAGCTACTCGACACCTTGCTACAATTTGAATCAGGATATGAGGCTATTCTTCACTTTTTACGGCTGGTTTGGCTAGAAAAAGCTGTGAGCAATGATGTTCAGATACTGGGTGGCCTGCGTACACAAAGTATCGAGGATAAATTTCGCTCACAAATAGGTGATTTTGTTCGAGCTGACTTTCGAGGAAAAAGGGCTATTGATTGGATCGTAAATCATGTGCTTGAACGTAACTCGTAATCAGGGTAAGAATTGATAAAAAAGCTCCCTCCTTAAGGTAATGCGACCCAGCAACGTCAAAAACATATGCAGTTGTAAAACTACGAAGAGCAAATATACCAATTATATCTTGTGGATATATTGGCATTGCATTTGCATTTTACAAGCTACCTTTGATGTTAAGACAAACTTAAGGAAGCCTTATGAGCAAACTGTGGACACTTCTTCTATCATTCGCTTTTCTAACCCAGTGTAAATCAGAAAATTCAAAAAAGCATTTAGCTTCTAACGAAGAGGGTGAGGTCTGCAAGGTAGAGGGAGATGCTGCTGATTTTACAGTGACCTGCGATAAAGAAATCGAAACAATTAAGCTGTCTTTTGTGAATTCGACCAACAAGGTAGATTTCAATGGAAACGTCATTGAAAGAGTCTCTAAAAATAGCGTAAAGGGGAGCGTTCCAGATTTGGAGCCTCCTGAATTTAGGCTAGTGCACAGTGATGGTACAGTGTCGCTCATTACTTTGGATACAGTAAACTCAGAAGGCGAAGAGGTTGTGATTGTTGAAGGTGACGAAAAAGAAGGAACTGATGCGGCAGAGGATGAAGGAGAGTTAGGGGATGGTAAGCCAAGCAATGAAGATGAACATGATGGGCAGCAAGGTGACGACCCTAAAGCGGGAGTGGATGACGAAACAGCCTCTAACAGAAGTTTCCATCAAAAAATGTCGTTTAGGTTATGATGATCCTTGTAATATGGGACTTTTTAGTACCCTT
>JABSRF010000418.1 GCA_013215275.1 Oligoflexales bacterium
TATTCCTCTCGACTTTCTCGGTCTTCACCATCTGTTTCGTAGACATGTATCGTAATTGATACGTTTAAAAGCGGGTTATGATGGCTAGGCACTGAAGAGGATGAGCCAGTGATTTCATAGGCCAGCCCATTAGATAACAAGATAGAATCCAGGTCCTCTTCTGATAGGCGCTTATCCCCTCCAAGCCTATTGCTATTGTGCTTTTTGGCCACTTCCTTGGCTTTTTTCATCCTGTGGTAAATGCTCATAGTTCCTCCACAAAATTGAATAGCTCGTGTGGTTTTTCGTACTGCTTTTCCGCGCTGATGTAGGTTGGAAAGTAACCGCTGCTTTTGCATAATTCGAGCAACTTTATGCGGTTTCGGTAGAATTTTCGACCGAGTGATAGAGCTTTTTCTGTGGCTTCCCATACTGCCGACCTATGTGGAAAGGGTTTTTCGATGACAACGAAGAAATAGCGAGGGCGTATCCCGGTTATTTGCTCAATAATGTCCGTGGTTAGTGCTGCACTTACATGATAATGAAGCTTGCTAGCTTCCCAAGGAAAAGAGCTTGGTCCCGCTTTACCATCACCGGTCGTCTTCAGATCGGCCACTACCGAGAAGTCGTTCCACATGCGGTCAGGGCGACACCGAATATAGACCCCGGTTTCAGGGCATTTATTGACAAAAGAGCATTCGGAGTATCCTGGCTTTTCATAGAGCTGATTAGCCACTGGATTAAACGAAAGCATCTTGACCATGCGCTCACAATCAGCCCACATTTTGGGAGTAATCAGCTTTTTATCTGGGTTTTCTTCCTTCCATGCTTCATAGGCTTTAGAGTTTTTGGAAAGGATCTTATCACCACCATCAGGATGTAATCCTTCATTTTTAACGTATCTATCGCCTAGTTCCTCTGGTTCTCCTTTCATAGTGTGGAACAAGCTTCCGAATAAAAATGATGGCTTTTCCCCGTTATCAGGCTTTTCGCCTGTGTAAATACGCTCGGCCCAATAGTCAAATGGAGTAGGAACACACAAGGATGTTTTGGAATAGCCAGGAGCTTGCCTGTGATAAACTTCCTCACTCATGTCAGGATAAAAACCTAGCTGCATAGTGGATCCCTTATGGTAGTAACTTCGCTTAGGTCCTGGTCAGATAGCTCTTCCTCGATTTCCTTAGTCATAATTGCAATCACTGGCTTGCCCCAATCTTCACCATCAATAGGCAACTCAATGACATCGAGAACCAGGTTTTCATCAAAAACTAAGTCGTCGCCTTTTCTTGTTAGGGCCACGGTTTTAAGCTTACGCCCATGGGTTCTCATGAGCTGGTTTAATCGTTTAGAAGTTTCTATGGCTTGCACTGGACAATATCTCCCTTATTGCTTGAGTTAATCAGCGTCCGATTCACAAATTTTTAAATTGGTTATGGTTAGCTATCAGCCTTTTTGGGTGTCTCTTTGTCGGCTGCTGTAGCATCAACAATATTGACTAATTCATCTTCAATTCTCAGGCTATCGGTGTCCTTAGATTCTCCGAGCTCCGTGATCCTCTTGGTTGCATATTCAATGATTTCTTTAGAATGCTTGCTTCCTTTCAAAGCCGCTGCTCTAATAGTGTCGCTCAGCACAGATTTAAAGCGTTTTACGTTCATTTGGGCCATTAATTTTTGTTCTCCTATGTAGTTTAGTTATGCGCTTGCTTGCGCTTCCTCGAAAATGTTTTTCACTAACTTTGCTTTCTTGCCTGTTTGCTCCTGATAACGGTTAATAATTCGTGAGCAATACTCAGGCTCAAACTCAACACCAAGGGCCCTTCTTCCGGTCTCTTCACAAGCAACAAAAACCACACCTGAACCGGCAAAAGGATCGTAGACAAATTCCTTTGGATCGGTGTGATTATTGATCGGGCGAAGGTAAAGACCTACTGCCTTCTGAGTTGGATGGATTCTAGTTTTTGGCTCAGGAACTGGCTCTTGCCAAAGGGTTCGCTGCTTTCTATCTCCTAGCCAGTTAGCTGTCTCACCTTGCTTCACAGCATAAAGGCACGACTCATGCGCCCAGTGATATGCTGACCTGGATAAAGTTGCACGGTTTTTTGCCCACACTACAGATTGACGAACGTTATACATAGCATCCCGTAACGCCTGCATAGCAACGTCTGGGACAGCCGAAGGGTGCCAAACATACGATATTTGGGCATTTGAAAGAAGGAAAGCCCTTGACCATGAGGTTCTGTGATCGTTCCTGATTTTTATGTCAGCTAGAGCCTTTTTCTTATCCTCTTTGCTAGCCTTTCTCTTGGGGTCCTTGCGGTTAAATGTAGTGTAACTGACCCCATAAGGAGGGTCTGTCAGCATGAGCCTAACTTTTTTCCTTCCTATAAGCTCTGATACCATCGCTTCTTCTGTACTATCCCCACAAAGCAAGTGGTGATTTCCTAGTTTCCAAATGTCTCCAAATTTAACTTCTGTCTTCATTCATTCTCCTGTGGTACTGCTGAAAAATATCCCTTCAACCATGCTTTAACAGCTCTTAATTTCTGCTGTTCCGCAAACTCAATCAGCCTTGGGATTTCCTTATATGCATCAAGATCGCAATCCTCTGGTGTCGTGTAGTGGAGGTCATAAAACCTTGATCCTAGTAAATACCTCATATGCTTGAGGCTAAGTGTTTGGCCCCCCTGAGTAAGTGAATTAATGATTAAACGCCCTGTCCTCGGGACTCTCCAGAATGCAGGCTTGCGATCAGCTGGGTCTTTGTAGTAATGGCCTCCATTTTCTAAGCAGAGCATAGCAATATCATCAAGCTTTACCCGGTCCTGGTTATACTGATGAGTCGCAACGCTCACAGCACCAATACAGCTTGCATTATCCAGTACTCCTCCATCTGTCCACTTATGCCAATGGCCTCCATGGTGAAACTGGTGCGGGTAAAAATAAGTTGGTGCTGCGCAGGCTCCCGTTATTACATCAGACATCTTAAAGTCTTGAATATGTTGATTAAATGGCGTCTTAAAATTAGTAATAAACAAGGGCGCTGCCGCCCTGTACGAACCAAGCTGTTCGTCTGTACTATGAAACCTGAGTTCGACACTTAAGATCATGAAATATTGAGATAAATACGGTAAACTCTAGCCTCAATTTGTTGAATTTT
>JABSRF010000419.1 GCA_013215275.1 Oligoflexales bacterium
CTCAAAAGGCTATCAAAACCCATTTGCCAAAAAACCTCAATTTTACCATTTAAAAGATCGCTTGATTAGGGTTTAGTTGCTGATTCTGAACTTTGGGTTGAGGATGGTAAGTACTTTGAGACCCCAGAGAAGTCTGTGTTACCACCGCAGCTGTAAATAAGAAAAGTAAAAGATAGCAGTAAATATAGGTGTACAGTTGGCATAAGCGTTTCCCTTAAAATGGCAATTAGCACGAAATTTATGATAAAAAGCGAAAGAATCACAAGCTAGTTTAGATTAACTCGACTGAATTTCTAATGAAGTTTATATATATTGTCTTTTACAATAATTATAGATGCTTATGAAATTGGAATATTTCGCCAACAATTTTATTGAGCACCTACAATCCACAAGAATAAAGGTTTGATCATTTGCGATGGGCCAAGAAGGCATAATTTAATTATTTTTTATATTTTTGATAAACAGCTAATTTTAATCAGCATTCTGCATATATCAATAATATATAACGAAAGAAAAACCATAGACCGATAGGATAAATGTGTGTGACTTATTTTTAAGTTAGATTTTGTATAGAGCTTTCACAGGCTCTATCTGAAATTTTGGGTGTAGAAAAATTTATGAGATTGCTCTTACTAATACTATTCGTCACTGCCTGTGGTAGCAGTACCTACAACTTGGGCCGAAGTAACAAGGCGCAAGACGCTATCATTGCGGAACCGAATTTCAACGATTCACAAATCGAATACTCTCACCCACCAGAGGACGAGGCAAAAAATCCAACTCGTTCAGATAGTAGCGATAAAGTAGTGGAATCTGTATCTGAGCGGGAAACAATCCTCGATCCCGATGCAAAATTAACTGAAAAAAACATCCCAGCAAATGATGACAATCAAGACAACTCTGAAAGCGACCAAGAAGCTGATATGCCCGTTATGATCATTGGAGCTTTCCTGGTCTATTGCGAAGAAATCGATCAAGCTCTCAGGTGCATGGCTCAAATGGATGACGGCATGACCATGGGCGAAATTAGGATGTTAAGCCTTGATGGAGTTGCGATTCCAGAAGAGAGGATCAGCATATCAATGTTCAACGAAGCAGAATCTATGATCATGATAATGATTGCCCTAGATGCACCGACTCCGGCAAAAACTGAGCAGGAACTATGTGAAGAGCAAGACGGTTTTTTCTGGTCAGAGGCAGATATGCTTTGTATTGATGAAACGGTGCAATTTAATGCAACCCTTGCTACTGCGGAACCCAATACCAGGATCTATCCTCAGGAAACCTACACCAACACTATGCTGCTTTCTGAGAACTCATATATAAAGTACATTGATATTTTTACTGATTGGTTCAACAAAAGGCCAACCAATATCAGAGTTTATGCATTAGTAGGTAACGAAAAAGGTGAATTACTTGGTGAACAATCCTTCACAAGTAGATCAGATACAATCTGTGGTGCTGACTTTCTATCAACTTGCTCCTTTCCAGAGGCACCAATTGCCCGCTTAGTCGTTGAATTAGATACATTAAAGCAAGCAAGTGCAGTCATTATCGAAATTGATGGTATTTTAGGAAATGCATCATTTGCCCATGTTTTTGATATCATGATCAGAAATTAAACCAGCCCTCGTTCGACATTCTTTACTTTTCCAAAATTTATGCCGCTTCGTCGAGATTTATGGCAATAAAATGGTGATTCGGCAGGCGTATTTCGTAAGAAAATGGAGCTTTCGTAGTCACCGACTGATCCTTGTTACTTAGTACCACGTTAATACTTCCTCCCCAGTCTTCTATCTCAGATTTTACAGCATCTAAGCCAAAGCCCCGTCCAGAATACTGATCAAGCTCTTTTGTGGTCGATAATCCTGAAAAAAATATTGATTCAGCTATCTGATCTACGCATTGTGGTTTACGTGTCTTTTGCTCAGAAATTTTTACAAGGTCAAGTCCACCACCATCGTCTTTATAGATGAATTTGAGGCCATTTGGTTCAAGGGACATCATGATGCTTATCGTGCCCATTTTGGGCTTACCAGCTCGCACCCTTTCTTCAGCTGACTCAAGCCCATGTACAAGGCTATTGCTGAGAGGATGTAAAAAAATACTCTCCAAGCTTTGCTCAACTGCTTTGGTAAAAAAGACATCTAAGGATTGGATCTTGAGCCTAGGGGTCGGTTTGCTTAGTTTATTTGAAATAGACTTAGCCTCTTCATCAATGCTGATAAAGATTCCAGCTACGGCGCAAAAATACTCCTTAGTGACTGAGATCAAGTCAGGCGTACTATAGATATTTGGTGCTTCTTTAAGGTTCTTCTGACGAAATTTCCATAAAACGTCCTGATGATTTTGTTTAGATTCTAGTTGAGCTGGGTTTAGCCACATAAAAAGCAGTTTCTTATAATCCTCGACGGTAGATTTTATTGCATCTATACACTCAAACTTCGTTTTTTCATCATAGTGACCAGAAAGGTTTTGCTTAACCAAAACATTTTCAGCTTCGTGAATCAGATCACTGAGATCATCTAAATGATACTTTCGTGAAACAGCTTTGAAAGTGTGAAGTTCGGCACAAGTTGCTCGAAATTTCTCTTCATCTGACTCTTTTGATTTTATACTTTCCATTCTGGTAAGAAAACCTTCAGCTTGGCTGATAAAACTTACGAATGGCTCTGTTCCTATGGACAAAATCTTATTGATTCGAGTCAATTCTCTCTCTTGCTTCTTGGCTTTATCTTCGAATATCCTCAATGCGGTAACATCTTTTATCGACACCAAGAGTCTCTCAATGTTTTCTTCATCATCAGTGACGGGGCTCCAATCAAGATGCTTGAATTCAATAAGAAAATGGAACTCTGACTGCATTAAAGCAATTTCTAATGGAGAGGGATCGGGATTTTTAAGGGTTTTTAGGACAACATTCCTCTGTTTAGAGTCCTTTGCTCGATAGACCTTACTAACGCCGGACTCATAAATGGATTCGATGTTGTGAAAACCGTCTAGTTTCAATGAGCTTTCCTTAAAAATCTCCTATTAATCTAACCAGGAATATTTTGGCGATTTAATTAGTCGCTGTAGCGAAATATAAAATACCTTTATTTAAAGGCTTTTGACTTCATATAGCTCTTTACTTACTT
>JABSRF010000042.1 GCA_013215275.1 Oligoflexales bacterium
AAAATTCAACAAATTGAGGCTAGAGTTTACCGTATTTATCTCAATATTTCATGATCTTAAGTGTCGAACTCAGGTTAACATATCTCCCATAGCGATGATAAAAAGGGGCACAGCAAAAATAGCAGCCCAAATGAATCGCCTCAGCATATCCTTATATTCGCTATCATCTCCACCTTCACCTAACAATGGTTCTAAGGCCATACCACATTTTGGGCAGTCTCCAGGTCCAAACTTTTTAACTTCAGGGTGCATTGGGCAAATAAATTCAGTATTTGCAGCGAGTTCCTGAGGAATCACGTCCTGGGCTTTCCGGTGCTGGTGGTGGTGGCATTCGCTCATGATCAAGACCTTTTATTTTGGTGACTCTAGCTAACTTTCTTACAAAGTTAGCTTTATTATGATTTAAGACTTTTATCTAGCTGAGTGCTTTTTTCCATCATACTTGCATATAGGACTGGAAGGACCAAAAGCACCAACAAGGCTGAGAACATTCCACCAAAGATAGGAAGGGCCATGCCTTTAGCAACTTCTGCACCTTTACCTGTGGAGAGGAGAACGGGCAAAAGAGCTATGATCGTCGTCATCGTGGTCATGAGGCAAGGCCTGACTCGCTTTAGGCCAGCGTGAATGATATTGTCGTAAATATCTTGGCGGTTTTTAGGAGGGGTATTCTTAAAACGCTCCTCTAGGTATGAGCTGAGGATGACTCCATTGTCAACTGCAATACCAAAGAGTGCGATGAAGCCAACCCAAACTGCTGTGTTGATTTGAGTTCCAATCATAAGCAGAAGCAGCATGCCTCCGCCAAAAGCAAGGGGAATCCCTGTGAAAACCATAAGGCTTAGGGAGAAGCGTCCAAACATAAGGTAAATGATAAATAGATTGACCAAAATCACTAATGGGATGATCCACATTAAGGTTCTATTTGCTTCGATCTGATTTTGGAATGAGCCAACAGGCTCCATATTGTAACCAGCTGGAAGCTCTAATGAGCCTTCTTCTTGAGCTTTTCTTAAGGAGTCCATCACGGTTTCGACGGTAGCGATGGCTCCGACAGTTCCAGCTGGGGCAAAGGAGACATGGGCAACAAGCCTGGCATTTTCGCTTGAGATACCAGCAGGCCCCCAAAGAGTCGTCATTTTTGCTAAAACTTTAAGAGGAACTGTTTCACCGTTTCCAGTGATCACCGGTAGGCTTTCAAGCCTTTCCAGGTGATCGCGATAATCCCGTTGGTAGCGTAGGCGTATTGGGTAACGCTCCCTACCTTCTACTGTTTTTCCGACCAGCGCTCCACCCAGGGCTGCGGCAATTAACTCATTGACGGTCCCTACTGACATTCCGTATCTAGCTGCTGCTGTACGATCCACATCGAATTCTACATAGGGCTTGCCCAATACGATATCTGGATTCACCGTATGAGGGTTTACTACATCAACTTCTTTGAGATGAGCTGCAACTTGTTTTGCAGCAGATGCAAGGCCAGAGAGTGAATCACCATAAATCCGGATTGCCATACTTGCCTTAATTCCACTCTGCAACATGACGACGCGACCCTCAATGGGCTGAAGAAATGAGGCTGGGGTGACCCCTGGGAGGGTAGCCCGTTTAGTGACCTCTTTCCAAAGGGCTTGTTCGCTTATGCCTTCTCGCCACTGAGACCTATCTTTAAGCATCACATAGGTTTCAACCATAGCTGTCGGGGCAGGGTCTAAAGCTGAATCTGCTCTTCCGATTTTTCCAAGGACATTCTCTACTTCAGGGATTTCTTTTATTAGTGCATCTTGAGTTTGGAGGATTTCATAGGCTTTAGAAAAGCTGACTCCTGGATACATGGTCGGCATATAGAAAAAACTGCCTTCATCAAGAGCAATCCAGTCATCGGTTTTGAGTTGGCTCCATGAACCAAGGCCTACCCCCAAAACCAGAAAAGGGATCATCAAAAATAACCATTTATGCCGCAAGGACCAGCGTAATATCGGCTCATAAATGCTATAGATAGATTTGGTGATGAAAGATTTTTCTGGAGATTTCAAATTTTCTTTTGCGATAAGCCTCCCAAGATAGTAGCCACCAGCTGCGCCTAATGCCGTTGCTATGACGGTTAAAAACTCTTGCTGCCAAAATGAATGGGAAAGCTTGAGAAAAAACAAGGCTCCCAAAATCCCTACTAACCAGGGCAAAACTTTTATTGCAAGCGAGCTAACAATACGTTCTTTAAGAAGAAACCTTGAAAGGAGTGGGATCACCACGATAGATACTGCTAAGGCAGATAAAAGGGCGAAAGTTTTGGTTAGGGCTAAGGGTGCAAATAATTTGTAATCCCGACCAGTCAAAAAGAAAACCGGTAGAAAGCTGATGACGGTCGTGGCTGTCGCTGTGAGTAGGGGAGGAGTAACCTCAGCAGTAGCAGAAGCAATTTCCTTAATACTTCCTGATGGTCCAAGATCCCGGTTCGCAGATAAACGGCTATAGATATTTTCCGCAATCACGATTCCAATATCGACCATATTTCCGATTGCTATCGCAACCCCAGCAAGGGACATGATGTTAGCATCTAGGCCGCTGTGCTTCATAATGATAAAGGTGACGTAAACCGATAAGGGTAAGATTGAGGCCACCACCAAGCTAGTTTTCACATGCATCAGAAAAAAGATGATCACTAGAATAGTGATCAGGATTTCATGAAGGAGAGCATCTGAAAGTGTTTTTATCGTTTCGTCAATTAAGGTTGTGCGGTCGTAAATTGGTTTTATTTTGATCCCATCTAAAGAGGGTTCAAGCTGTGAAATCTTTGATTTTACCTTGTTGATCACATCCCTAGGGTTTTCTCCTAAACGCATAACGACGATGCCACCCACCGCTTCCGTACCATTTAAGTCAAGGCCTCCCCGTCTGAATGCAGTTCCATTATGAACCTCAGCAATGTCCTTGATACGCAATGGCACCCCACCTTTTGAATTGACCACAGTATTCTCCAGGTCAATGATGGTCTGAGCAGGTCCCTTGCCCCCTCCCAGAAAGCCTTTGCCTCTGATGATAAATTCCATATCACTTTGTTCGATCGTCTTTGCCCCAACTTCCTTATTCGAGGATTTTAGGGCTTTTATGACAGCCCCTAGCGGGACTTTATGAAAGCGAAGCTGATTAGGGTCTAGGTCGACCTGGTACTCTCGCCCATACCCACCGATAGAGGCAACTTCACTCACTCCCTCCACGGATTGAAGCGCATACTTGACCACATAATCTTGAATTGACCTTAGCTCAGCCGGGTTTGTTGGCTTATTTGGCTCTAGGACATAGTAGAGAATTTGTCCGAGTCCTGTGGCATCAGGACCCAAGATGGGGTTAGCGTTTTCTGGTAACATATTGGTTACGGTAGGCAATTGTTCTGATACCCTTGACCTTGCCCAATAGTAATCAATGTCGTCTGAGAAAGTGACTTGAACGAAGCTAAATCCAAATAAACTTTTACCACGGACACTTTCAGCTCCAGGCACTGCTAGTAAAGACACTGATAGAGGGTAGGTGATCTGATCCTCCACATCTTTTGGGGACTGGCCTTGCCATTTAGTGAGCACGATCACTTGATTTTGACCAATATTCGGAATTGCATCGACTGAAACAGTATTTAAGGCATAGTAGCCATACCCCGATAGCATAAGAACAAAAAAGAGGCTCAAAAAAGCATTTTTCGTGATTTTAGTGACCATGCTCTCAATTAGCTTCACCATGATGCTCTGACCATCTCACCTAAACTTAGGGTGATGATTGCTCCTTTTCTTCTGAAATTTGCATTAGGGACGTTTTGCCAGAAAGTTGCATCTGCGAGTCAATGAGGAAGACTCCTTTGGAGGCAACCGTTTCTCCTGCATTGAGCCCTTCCAAAATTACGACCCGGTTACCTTCTACAATAGGGCCCATAACAACCTCTCTTAAAGCAAAACGATCATCTTCTTGCTCCACGAACACCACGTGCCTTTTGCCAACTGAGAGAATGGCGTCTCGAGGAACCGTTAGCATTTTTTCTAGGTCATCTTGATTACTGGTATAACCAAACTCTTCTACTGGGATCAAAGCCATGCCACAAACTGGGCAATTTCCAGGTTTATCACTGACCTCAGCAGGGTGCATTGGAGAGATGTACTTACCTGACAACTCCGGGTCATAGGCTTTTGCGTTGGAGCCATGGGAATTGACAGGGACTATGATCGATGCATCAGCAAAATCTCCTGGTCTAAGGAGCCCTTTTGGATTTGGAATTTCCACCCTAACCCTCACGGTGCGGGTTTTTTTATCAATCACTGGGCTAATAAACGAGATGCGTCCTGCAAAGCTTTGATCTGGAGCGGACCTTATGCTCGCTTGAACTTTTTGACCGTATTTGAGAAAGGGAGTTTCCTCTGGAAACATATCTAAAAGAAGCCAGACAGTCGATAGGTCTGCGACTTTATAAATGATCTGTCCAGCTTTTACATAGCTTCCTTCGACAGCATTTTTTTCGATGACTGTTCCTGTCACCGTAGAGTCCATGACTAAGCGACTCTTGGCCTTTCCGGTACGCTTTAATGACTGAATTTGCTGGGTGTTCATACCAAGCTCTTTTAGCTTGCGTTCGGCATTGAGTAGTAGTTCGTTTTGGTTGGAGAGCACGCTTTCGAGCTTAGATGAACTCATGGCTTTCAAAGCGTTTCTTGCTTGAAGGTACTCGATCTGTGCTGAGTATAGGGCTGGGCTATAAAACTCTGCGAGGTGCTCATCTTTTTTAACCTTAACCCCCGTATAATTTGCATAAAGTTTTTCAATCCTCCCATCCACATAAGCTGCAATGGTAGAGATATGGCCCTCAGCAAAGTCAATGGAGCCTATTGCGTGTATGTTTTGATAGGCTACAGACTCTTCCACAAGCTCGGTTTCTATCCCTGCTAACCTTCTTGATGCTAGGCTTATCTTGATTGACTCTGTTTCCTCTTGATTTGAATCATCTTCTGTTTCAATAAGCACTAAGTCCATGCCACAGATAGGGCATGAGCCTGGTTCATTTTGCTTAATATTGGGGTGCATGGGGCAGGTGTACATGTGGTCATGAGAATGGGTATGTGTATTGGAGGACGATTGGTTTTGCTCAATCTGGGAAAGAGCAGGGCTTGATATCAATATAAAAATGTAAAACAAATACCTCACCAAATCCTCCTACAAGTTTTTGCCGACAAGCTTTTCAATCTTTGCCTTTAAGGTCGCTTGCCTAACCTGGTTTTCTATCAACTGGTCTTCAACTTTGATGACATTGATATAATTTGTCAGTACTTGCTCAAATGGTGCTCGTCCTTGGGTGTATGACTCGCGACTAGACTTAAGAGCTTGCTCTGCTTGAGGCATGATGTCACTTGCATAGATCGAAGAGACCTCAGCTGCCGATCTAAACTCCTCATAAGTGCTATCAATACCAGCTCTGAGATCGAGCTCTTTTTGCTTGAGGGATAGTTGTGCTGCAGATAATTGAGCGCTTGTACTGCGTTCCAGAGCGTCATAACGACTGCTCCAAATGGGAATGGAAATAGATGCCCCTAGGGACCATGCATCCTTCCCTGCATCAGAGCCAGGCATAGCAGCGTCAGGAGGGTCAATCTGAAACCAAGATATGGATGCACCTAGTTTTGGTAGTCGTTTGGCTTCTTGTCCTTCTTGATCTGCCTTAGCAAGGTTCATTTTAGCTTCTGCAAGCCCTAAGTAGGGGTGGTTTTTTATGTCAATCCTTTCAGGTTTGAAATTGTTTATGCTTAACCATTTCTGATTAAGCTCATGAGGCAAAAGGTTTGTGATCAATTTACCACCAGCCATTGCGGTCAACCTTTGGACGATGCCATGTTTTTTTGCCTTAATTGTCCGCATTGCTTGGTTTAACTTTGCAACTTCAATATTGATTCGAGAAATTTCAGCTTGATTTGCGCGTCCTAACTTTAAGCGACCTAAAACAACTTTGCTCAAGTTGTTGAGGGTCACCATCATTCTTTTCTTGTTTAAATGTTTCTTGGTGAGTTCTAGGTATTTATAAACCATAGATTTCACGGCAAAGCTTAGCTCTAAAATAAGGTCTTCAGTTTGAAGCTCTTTGAGCGATGCCTGATGAGCGGAGGCTTGATTTTGAGCATTGAGTGTTGATGGCCATGGGATCCCTTGAGAGATCATAATATTTGACCTTTGCGGTCCATTCCTGGTTTCCAAGGGAGAGCCGAAGTAGTTGATTTTGATGATAGGATCGGGAAAATATCCGGAACTCTCTTCTTTTTGCTTGGATGATAACTGGGCTTGCTTAGAGGAAAGAATCGTATTGTTTTGACTTTGTACGATCTCAAGGATCTTCAGGACTCCTTGCTCAGTTTTGGGTTTTGTGAAAGCAAGGGATGGCCAAAAAAGTAAGAAGAAAAATGAGGTTCTTTGTATATAAACCAAAATATTATCCTAGTATTACGGTCTCAGTCCATCTTGATCCCTATCGGTGTATTCGTATGAGAATAAAGAAACGTTTCTGGTAAAAACGATATTTTTGCAAATTTTCGCAAAATTTCTGAGAGGGTACCGGGAATGGAATGCCTGAGTGTGAAAATCTATTCTCAATGCGGAATGAGATCTTCGGCCTTATAGCTTATATTAGAACCTTATGATTCACCTGAGGTTGATATTCAAGCTTATCCCATAAGACCAATCAAGCAAGGACCGCTCATAGCGATAATAAAGAGATGAGTGGATAGCTGTTTCTATCCAACTATTAAAGGCATAATCAAGGCTAATTTTTTGAAATACACAGCCTACGTTGACGCTACGCTCTTCAGTTTCTGTTTGTATGGATGAATTAGTGGTAGAACGCCAAAGTCCAGAGCCGATGGTAAGGTTGTATCTAAATAAATGGGTGAAGGAGTAACTGATTGCAGGAAAAATTCCAAGAAAGCTCTGCCTAATATCCACACTACGGGATTTCGCCTGATTGTCAGGGGCATACATGAGATACAGGTTCCCATAGACACTTTGTCTGTCAAGGACCATTAAGGGTGTCCTGGACCCGAGAAAATAATTGGATCTAGACTCCCGGTCTTTATCTGTCTCTTGAATCCGTATGGCTTCAGAACCAAAAGTGACCCTAGTGCGAGGGTCTTTTGGCATAATCATGCCCAGGCTTTGTGTCGGATTAAAGAAGCAACATAAGTATATAAGAATTATTGAGAAGCAAAAGTTTCGCACACTTCATTCACCTTAGATAAGTTGGTTTCATCATTAAACCTTGCCTTGAAGGCATCGCAGTATACTAGTTTTTCAGAGTCATTTGCAGCCTCATTGATAACCCGAATCAAAAAGTAGTGATAGTCAAAGGAGTTGTCAGATTTGTTATTTTGCCAGTCTTCTCGAAAGCTGCTAATAGCTGTATGAACGGTTTGACCAACCTTAACCCTACCAAACCCATCTTGAATGGCAACCTCGTATAGAGCTGAAGCTAGAACTGATCCTTTGCAATAGAAACCCCCTGTGCATATTTCCGTGCCACGATCAATCAAATCTTGAGAATTCCAGCTAACTGGAATGGTTCTCTCCTTCGCGAATTGTTCAAGAGACTCTACAAACTCGCTTTCTCTACCGGTGACCATCCAAGCATTATAGTCAGCAATGCCTTCATTAATGCCACTTAGCTGATCTGTTGCAATTTCGGAATCTGAGTCGTAGAAGCCAGCCCCTGTGTTAGCAAAAACATAGTCAAAGACTCCATGGCTGAACTCGTGGGCCATGATTGCCATGTTCATTTTAAAAGGCACCCTTTCTAAGGGAGAGGTTTTGAAAAACCAAAAGTCCCTGACTCCGGGCAGGAAAGCTGCATTAAGCTTAATAGTTCCGCTTACCGATCCGAATGCACTTGAAGCTGCAATATCTGGGTCATAGAAAAGTCGGCGTTTTCCGAAATCTGCAAGGTCTAAACTTAGGTTGTCTCGCCAAAACTCTACAACTTTTTCAAAGTTGTAGTAGATGCTCAGCATAGCCATAGAATGAAAGTTAAGCGGATGTACTATATCATCTTCTACGGTGTAGTTCAGAGAGACATCCTCGCCAATATTTAAATAGATTTCGTCGGGATTGGCCCCAAGGAGAACTTCTTGCTCTTGGTCGATATCTAAAGTGGCGTTACCGATGATCTTAGCAACCGAGCCATCCATTTTCTCAAGGTTGTTTAGAGTATTAAAGGTTACTGTTTGCATCTGATAGCCAGAATCTGTTGAAATTAGAATTCTCGCTTTATAAGGGAAATTGGCTTTTGTACGGTTGCAGCCACTTAGAAATAATACGAAAAGTACGCTCCATAAAGCCCTCACTCAAACCTCCAAAATATGTTGAAATAGAGCTGTAGCCCTGGGTTTAAAGTGAAGACGATGCCTCCGACCTCAAAATTGACTGTGTCCCAACTGTTGGTAGCACTCAGAAAAAAGAAAGCAGGGTAACCTTCCTCGGACTTAATTCCTTTGTAGTATTCAAACAGTGCTTCTATGTCTGCAAAATTTGAGACGAGCTCAAGGCTTCCGAAAAACGGTAGGAACACGAGCCCTGTTAGGCCCCAGTTTGAGCTAAGAATATGGTCATAAGCAAGCATGGGGGTGATGGTGTGAAACTCACCTTTAAGGTTATCGGCTCCTGTCAAATGGACAAAAAGGTCATAGACTCCGAAAGACATGCTCGCCTGAGGGTTTAATTGGTAGTCACTAGTTACGCCATGAAAGGACCCTATCAGGGAGAGGTCATCCAAATTTGCAATAAAAGTATGGGATGTGAATGCAGTTTTAATGCTCCCTAGGTCAAACATTCGATGCTTTAAAGCGATGTTCGGAACATCTGCCAGGAGAAAAAGGGCTTGAGTGCCTAGCTCTAAGTTTTCGGTGATTCCCAGCTTAGTGTTTCCTGCGATAGAGATCTGTTTCTCGTTGGGGTTTAAGAGTTTGGCATTAAATTGATGGTGAAGGGGGTTTTTACTGCTCAGGGCTGCCCTAGCTGCTGGCAAGCCGAGTAGGGCAGCCATCATAAAAATATAAAAATTAATGAAATATCGATGCACTGGGTACTTCTGTCAGGTGATGGATTGGTTTTTTTGATTATAGCTTTATTAGCAACCGATTTCATATAAAATGTCTGGCGGCTTGAGTGAATTGTTTATCGATAACTTTTGAGGATATCGTTATGGTGGCTACACAATCAACTATGGAGGAGCTTGGTCGTAAGGCTCCTGAATTCAATCTCCCTGATTTAGATGGCAATCTTGTCTCCTTGGATACCTTTTCCCAGTCAAAAGGGTATCTCGTGATGTTTATCTGTAATCACTGCCCCTTCGTGGTTCATGTGATGGAGACCTTGTCTGAGGTTTGTAGAAAGTTTGAGCAACAGGGTGTTGCAGTGGTGGCAATCAATTCAAACGATATAGAAAAATACCCAGCAGATCATCCAGATAAAATGCGAGGGTTTGCTAAAGAGTACAAGCTCAGCTTCCCCTACTTGTTTGATGAGAGCCAAGAAGTCGCAAAGGCGTATAAAGCAGCTTGTACGCCAGATTTCTTCCTTTTCGATGCCAATAAACAGTTAGTATACCGGGGCCAACTTGACAGCAGTAGGCCAGGAAATGATGAGGTAAATGATGGCCAGGATCTAAAATCTGCTGTTGATGCCTTGATAAATGGGAGCGAGCCTCTGGGAAACCAAACTCCTTCCATTGGCTGTAATATTAAATGGCGTCCTGGCAATGAGCCGACCTATTTTGGCTGAAAAAGCTTGTTCTGTTGGCTGACCTTTGTTTGCGCCTACAATTCCATCTACAATGGAAGGTGCGCTTACTAGATCGAAAAAGGGACGCTAATGAAGAAAATGGGTATTGATCAAACCTCCGCTTGGCTGTTCGCTATTATTTTAACCTGCGCAAGTTTTGCCTCTATTTATTTGCTGCTTGATATGTTGGCTACTGACCCCAGTCAAAGAATGGTGGAGGAAATTGCCATGATGGAGGCAACTGATGATGAGGAAAGCTCAGAGCCTGAAAAGCTAGAGAAAGAAGATGCCAGTAGCCAAGAGCCCCAGCAAGCGCCTGTCAAAAGCAGTCAGTCCATGGGAGGAATCACACCATGGAGTTACCGTGGGAAAAGTGGTCCGGATTTTTGGGGCTCACTTTCTGACGATTATATGGATTGTCAGATTGGTAGGGAGCAGTCTCCCATCGACATTAATAACCCTATCCGAACTGGTGAGCTAAAAAACCTGATTTTCCGTTATAAGGCTTCGAGCGTTGACATTGTTAATGATGGACATAGTATCAGCGGTTCTTTTAATCCGGGAAATTATTTAGAATATCAAGGAGCCTCATTTTCTCTAGTGAGCTTTAGCCTGCATTTACCAAGTGAGCATACGGTTGATGGGATTCCTTTTGATATGGAGTTGCAGTTAGTCCATCAGGGGGACAATGGAAAAAGCTTGAACCTGGGCATCTTTATCGAAGAGGGAAATAGGCCAAACAAATATCTAGCTCCAGTTTGGAAAAGAATGCCAAAAAAGGCTCAGCAATCAGGGGGAGAAGTCACGCTTGACCTCATGAAGCTTCTTCCAAAGAATCGTAAATATTATGCTTATCAAGGCTCCCAAACGACTCCGCCTTGTCGGGAAGGGGTTGAATGGTTATTGTTGGTACAGGCCATCAAGGTTTCGAGTAAGCAGATTGATGAGTTTATTGAAATATACCGCAATAACTCAAGGCCAATCCAAGGAATCAATAAAAGGTCAGTATTTGTGAGCAGTAACCGCTAATCCAGAGAAAGACTATGACATCTGATAACAAAAATATCATTGATCTAGATTCAGCTCGTAAGAAACAAAAGGCTGAGAAGCAAAAAGAAAGAATCAAAAGCATTTTCTCTGGAGGCCAAAAAGGCCCAGATGGCTCAAAAAAAGGTCATAAAAATCCTAATGACCCAAACAAGCTTGATATTTGGAAGTGGATCCAGTTTTTTGCTGCACTTTTTCTTACCGCAATGCTGATGCGTAGCTGTGGGTTCTTTTAGGCTACTGCTTTTGTAAATGGCCTTCCAAATATTCTAGCCACTCTACGGGAGTCAAATTTTTCTTCTTGTTGTTACAGTCTTTGCACGAGGGGACCACATTTCCTTTGGTACTAGTACCGCCGCGGCTTACCGGAAGGACATGGTCCATCGTCACGTCACTCTTTTCAAGGGCCTTTGTGCAATAATGGCAAGAAGTCTTGGTAATGCGGTTATGCCACCATCGAGACTTCCTCAGTGCTCGGGCTTTTTCTTTTTCACGCTTGATATGAGCTTGTTTCTTATCTTCAGAGAAAAACATAATACCATCAGATCGTTATGCTATTAGTAAATCCCGCGAATCATAGCATACCTGAGGCTAAATTTCTATCTTATTGGCTCAAAGGTCTTTTTGAGAAAAAATGTGACTGGCAGCGAAGAGGAAGCAAGCAATTAATGCGGCAGCGTAACTGACTGTTAACAAGAATGAATCTATGGATATGCCGGAATTAGACGAGATGTTAAAGTACTGCAAATTCCAAAAAAGCCTAATGAACTTGAGAATAAATTCAAGTAGAGGGTCGTTTTTGGGGATCGGGACCAGGGGGGCTACCAAGCCTACGATCCAAACAGACCAAGAGCAGAAAAGGCTGGCTGAGCGGGAACAAAAGCTTGCAAAGAAAACAGCTGCCGCAGAAATGATAGCCCAAGATAAAAAGTGAAGCGGAAAGATGGTGATTTGCTCAAGGCTCATGGCCGGGTAGCCTAGTACTAAAAGGCTGAGTTGCCAGATGAGGGCATTGAGGATGATTAGCCCAAAAAGAGCCATAAATAGGCCAGTATACTGACTCAACAGCCAAAGTGATCTGCTTACAGGGCCGGAAAGGCTAACCGTGTAGTGGGACTTTCGCTCAATACCTATGCAGCTAGTGCCCCAGAATATGGCTATCATGCTACCAAAGAAATTTAACGAAAACGAAAGAATGTCGTAGAGTAGTTGGTAACTCTCCTGCAAGGTCCAGCTATCAATGATGTGTGCCATAAAGGTTAAAGTAATGCTGATCATCACTCCAGCAGTGAGTAAATGATCTCGTCTTAGATTCAAAAAAGCCTGTTGGCTAAGCGCAATAAAGGATGAAAACACCTATGCATCCTCCGAAACTGGTTTGAGGTGAGGAAGCATGGTGTCTCTTGTTGGGAGAGGGCTATTGGAGTGAAAAACAAGCTTCCCTTGATTGAGGATATAAACCTCATTGGTATATTCCGGAATCAAATCCAACTCATGAGTGCAGATTAGAATACTGGTCCCTGCTTCGTGCAGCTCTTTAATCCAGGCAGCCATATCAACCCGTCCAACTGGGTCGACTCCCGAGAAGGGCTCATCAAGAATTAAAAGAGTTGGTTTGTGGAAAGAGGCAAGAGCCCATGCAAGGCGCCTTCCCATTCCTTTTGATAACTTGTGATTTAGTTTATTGCGGTGCTTGTAGAGGCCAACTTTCTTTAGAAGCTCCATGATTTGGTCTAAGGATATCTTTTGGCCAAAGATTCTAGCTTGATATACCAGAGACTCTAGAGGGGTGAGCTTTCTAGGGAGCGCATCTGATTCGGGCATATAACCAATCTCTCTGCGATCCTTGGTTTGCAAAGGGTGACCAGCAAAGTGAATAGCCCCTTGGTCCGGCCTTTTAAATCCCATGATGCTCTTTAATAAGGTGCTTTTTCCTGCTCCATTATGGCCTAAGATGACACTGGTACTCCCTTTTGAAATTGACAGGGAGAGGTCCTCAAGGATACGGATTTTTTTGCGAGAAAGTGGCTTTGTCACATCCTTGCTGAGGTTGATACACTGAAGAACTAACTCCTCTGTGGACGTCATAGCCTACTTCCTTTCGGGGGATTCATTGGAGTTTGGGCCAAAAATCTGTTCAAAGCTTTTTTGGATGTCTTTTGAAGGAATCTGCTCCTTAGATTTTAGCTTTTTAGCAAGGCTTTCTAAAAAAGTAGGGGCTCCTTTTACCTCAGCTGCAACAGCATAGTAGTGGCCTCCTGTTTGTTGGTCCCCTATTAAAAACGCCCATATATATCCGAGCGTCATGGGTATTTTCCAACTCTCTGGAATAGCCGCCATCCCTTTAATCAGGATTTCTTGGCAAACTTCTGCTTGTTTGTATCGAAATGCTTGGACATAGCAAGCCAATAGGTAAAGGGGCTCTGATGGGGGCAATAGCTTCAAAGCATTGACACTTTTGCGCAAAAGAATGGGGGCCGGTTCTAAAGGCACTCCCTCGTCGGGAATTAAGTACTGAATTAGCCAAAGATACACAAAATGCTCATACAGTCTAATATGGCCTAGCATCAACATATTGATCAGGGGTTTGGGTATGCTTGAAAGTGGCGGAGCGAGGCTTGGTCTTGCCTCCTGGATTCTGTTTTTTTGAAGCTGCAAAGAGCTTACGACCAGCATGACCAGTAGCAGAATGGTGAGGCTAAGTTTTGACAGCTGCGTTGTCATCTCAATATTTTATCTCAGGGCAGACAGAGTTTGAAACTGAATAATTTTTTGAATGAAAATGACAATGAAGATGATGATTAACGGTGACAAATCGAGAGGAAGTGAAAACCGTCCTGTCACGTAACGCCTTATTGGGGCATACATGGGCTCGGTCAGTGATCTAATCAGTTTGACAAAGGGACTTTTAGGGTCCGCATTGAACCAGTTTATGACAAAAGACAGGATAATCAGCAGCTGGACCAAATTTAGTAGCAATTCGATCACTTGGATGAAGGGGAAGAGCAAGCTAGACATTACAAATCCTAAAGCTGAGTGAAGGTTTCGGGCGTTTTCATTTTGAAAAGTGAGGAGTTGCTATACGTAAAACCTGATCAGCTCCTTGATGAAAAAAATGGCAAGTAAGATCACAATGGGAGATAAATCCACGGGCAAGGATAGCCTGCCAGTGATGTGTCGCCGAACTGGGGCATATAGTGGCTCCGTCAAGGTTCTTACAATGTTAACGAGAGGATTGCGAGGGTCTGCACTAAACCAGCTAATGAATGCCGATAATATAATCAACAATTGAAGCATGTTTAAAACGGTTAAGATCACTTGAATTAATGCATAAAGAACACCGGACATAATTCTTTCCTAAAGCTTAAATTGGTTTGTTTTTAGGCCTTTCACCAAAAAGTGCTGTCCCTAGCCTTACTATATCACTACCAGCAGCTATTGCTGCTTCCAAATCTTGGGACATACCGAGAGAAAGAAGCCCCTGGCCCACGCTATCAGCAAGCTTACGTAGCCTAGAGTATAAATGAGGAATCTGGGTTTCAGGGCATATTTCTAAGGAGGCTAATGGAGGAGGTATAGCCATAACCCCCTTGAGCGTAAGGTGAGGGCATTGATCTTCAATCTGGGCTGCTAGTTCGCGCGCTTCTTGCATGCTCGCTCCGCGCTTCTGAGGCTCATCTGCCGCGTTGATACAAAGGTATATCGGGTAATGGTCACATTCTTTTTCGCAAACGTAGCGCTCGATCAATTGAGCATCTTTGAGTTTTGCGACGGATTGGATTTCATCTGCGTGCAAAACGATCTTTTTGATCTTGTTTGACTGGAGCTGTCCTATAAATGACCAAGTGATTGGTAAGGCTGATAATTCAACAGACTTATCAATTAGTTCCTGAGCATAGTTTTCGCCAAAGTAAGTTTGCCCCAGTGCAGCTAGGTCTGCAACTTTGCCTGCTGGGTGGAACTTGCTCACAGCCATTAAGCGAATTCGTGACGGATCTCGTGAGTGCTTACTGGCTGCTTCTACAATTCTCTTATTTGCTTGGTCAAAATTGGCTTTCACAAATAGTCCTAATTTAAATGAGTGAGCTTGTTGGGCCCAAGTTCACCCAATATAGGACTGCCCTGACAAAAATCAAGTCTCAAGGGAATTATTGAGCTGGGGACTTGGCTCCCACTTTCGGGGGGATCACGCCAGGCTGGGAATTTGGTGGAGGGGGAATTTTTAGCTCTTCCGCCTGCTCACTCAATCCCCTGAGGGTTGAGGCGCGCGGTATCTCCGAAGATGGGCTAGACGGTAACTCGTCATAGGGCCCCTGGCTTCCCTGCCTCATATCCTGGTTGTGCCTTAACTGCTGTAATCCGCGGTGCTCGGGGGTGTTGCTACTCTTCAAATACCTACTCAGCGGGAGGTAGTGGTCCTCTTCATAAACTTCGTACTGAGGGGCTGTAATATAGATGTCACCTTTTTCGTTGATGATAATATCAACCTTTTGTAGCTCTTGATGCTGAGACCCAGATATATCAACGCCATTCAAATAAATGCTACGACCTGTACAGCTTGCAGCCATAAGGTTTTGCTGGGACAGGAAAAATCCGAAACAAATGACTAAAAGTGGCTGGTTGGCAAACATGCGCAGTCCTATCATATTGTACTTGTCTCGAAGACTAATATAGCATAGGCTTTGCCTGCTCAAGCGGACTATTCCTCGCAGCAGTTTCAAGATAATATGAAAAAACAAGATAAGATGGGCTTTTTTATTAGATTAAATTTGTTTAAGGATTTAGTGCAATGTTTAAAAAAATTTTCAGCAAAACCCTCTTTTTAGGAACTTTTTTCCTACCTCTTCTGCAGATGTCGTGCGCTCCCGAGTTCCAAGCGGCCTATGTAGATCCTCACAAGTTAGAGCTCATTGATGACCGTTGGACCCAGTCTGATATTGATCGTATTGGTGGCCTCATCCAGAACTTGAATATGAGGGTAGCTCGAAGTCCTAAAAAATTTGGGGTTAACCCAACCGTGATCCTAAGAGAGATTGAAAATAGAACGGACGAGCATATTGATACCGTTCCGATCAAGAATAAAATCATGGATGAGCTAACGAACTCTGATGCATTTACCTTCGTAGATGCAGAAGCGAGGAAAGACATAGCCGATGAGCTCAAGTACCAGCACGACAGTGGGATGGTTGATCGCTCAACAGCAGCTGGAAAAGGTCGTCAAAAAGGGGCTGCATACTTCTTAAGAGGGACAATCTCCAGCACGGTAAACACACAAGGTGGTCGCAAGATTGTAACCTATCAAATTGCATTGAAACTGACCGATATCCAAGGTGGCACCATCCTTTGGACAAAGCAATACTCATCTTCAAAAGATATGAAAAGATCTTCAGCTTCCTGGTAATAGCTTTTTTCTTAATAGGTGATCTTCCATGTTAAATCGTCTTCTTCTCCTGGCTGTATTTCTAGTTTTAGCCTGTTCATGTGCATCCTACACTGAAGACAATAAAAGGGTCCGTTCATCGTTCTTAGTGGGTGCCTATCAAGAAGCTCTAAGAGAGCTTGAAGACTCCTCCGTTAAAACCGAAAAAGTGAGTGCCTTGCTTTACCACCTGGAAAAATCGATGATTTTAGACCGAATGGGTGAGCTGGGAAAATCTCGTAAAGAGTTATTCAAGGCAGATCGCATAGCGGATAAACTCTTTACCGTTAGTGTTAAGAACACTGCAGCAAGCTTCATCGTTAATGAGAGAGCCCAAGATTATGGGGGAGAAGACTACGAAAAAATAGCCATTCACACTATGTTGGCATTGTCGTTTCTACAAGAAAAAGACTACAAGTCAGCATTGGTACAGGCTAGAAAAATTAATACAAAGCTATACGAAATTGTACAGGATTATGATGAAAAGTATCGATCTTATGCAGAGGATGCTTTTGCTAGATACTTGGCAGGGATGATTCATCATGCTAGAGGGAGTATCGATGACGCCATCATAGACTATAAAAAAGCCTTGGACTTATATGAGGCTAGCTCATACCAGAAGTTTTATGTGGGGTCTGTGCCTAAGGGCTTGGTTAGCTCACTTTATGATCTGTCTCTTAGGCGGAAGCGTGACAAAATTCTCAAACGTCTAAGAAAAGACTACAAGGGGTTGATTGCGAAGCATGAAAAGCATAAGTCTGAATACAAATCCTATGGAGAGTTAGCGGTCATCCACGAAGTGGGAAATATTGAAATCAAGCGTGCTAAAGAATTTATCTTTCAGTTTGGTAAGCAAGTGGTTCGTTTTTCCTTCCCTTACATCCGCGATGCTCGTCACTATAAAGGTGGATTGACAGGAGTTCAGCTACCAAACGGAAGCTTCCTAAATGCTTCAAATGTTGCTGATATGAATGCGATTGCGTATCAAAGTTTAGAAGATCGCAGGGGGCGGTTACTACTGAAAGGAGCTGCCCGTCTACTAGCCAAAGGTCAGTTGACTGAGCAAGCATACCAAAATTTTGGCGTCCTTGGTGGACTTGCTGCGAATGCATTTTCCGCTGCGACTGAGTCTGCAGACACCAGGAGTTGGACTTTGTTGCCTGAAGCTTTTTACGTATCAAAGGTGATCTTACCTGTAGGTGAGCACGCTCTAAAGCTCAAATCTGATGGAAAAATCGTGGATATTGTGAAGGTCTCGATTAAAAAGGGGCAACTTAATATTGTGAGAGCTATAGTGGACCCCGTTTTTAGGACCATTTGATAAGTAAAACTCCTAAATGTAACATGCTGAATTTACATAAGGA
>JABSRF010000420.1 GCA_013215275.1 Oligoflexales bacterium
GAATCAGTCTTCTTACTTTGTTGACAGACGAAGGAAGTTTGAATCTTTCATCAGATCACAATGCAGAATCTAGGTAAAAGAAGTAAGGTAAGTTAAAGTCTGTGTTAGGATTTTTTGTAATCTACAAATTTCCTTCAAAATCGCAGATAGGACACGAGTAAAATTTGTCACCAGCGTTTGTCACCGTCTTGCCACCAAGGCAATTGTCAGGAGGGCAGAATCTGAAGCCTTTATGAGTCGCTAGACGATTTGTAATCTGTACTAAACGAAGATGTGCCACCACTTCAGGCTTCATTTCGAGTGATTTAATAAGGTCTGTGCTGACTAACTCATCGCAGCCTGGGAAGCGTAGGGGCTCACCCCGATGATCAGCAAGGTAGGCTTCTACGTATTTATGAAAGTACTGCTTGTGAACAACTTTCTTGCAACCAGTTGGCCCAAAATAAGCGCGACCTGCCTTAACGGGTTTATTAGTCAGTGCACACCTACTATCGTAAGCTTGCTGTTCTAAATTTGCATAAGCTGAGTATTCCCTTTCTTCCATCTGATCAAGGATGTCTTCCCATTTGGATACCATCAGCTTATTAAGCCTCTCAGTTAAGTACTCATTGCGAGAGTCGTCTAGCCTTGTATATGTCTTAAGCAATCCTTTTAGGTATACCAGAAGGTCATAGCTTTCGATTGAATCAATGAGGCTGATGAGGTGATCTGATAGGAGGTAACCATTGAACTTATTGTATTTTTTTAGAAGCAGGTTAAAGAGGTCGTTTAAATCTTGTTCAGTTTTGCTGTTGTTAAAATAGTATTCGATGTCGCTTAATGATCCACTCAACTTAGCTTGGTAGTAATTAAGGAATGCATATACCTTAGGTTGTTTTGATTTGGTTAGTTTAAATGCATCCATGCCCTTGTTGTTCGTGGCCTCAATATCAGCTCCCATATCTAGCAAAATTTTTACTGTTTCCAAAACTCCTTTTTGGGCTGCTGTTAATAGGGGAGTGTTGCCTATTGCATCTGGATACTCTAAGTCATGAATGGATGCTTCTTTTTTTAAGAGAAGTTTGACGATTTCTGAATTGCCCACATAGATAGCTCTGTTTAGATAACTGTGGGATTCGTTATAGTGTCTGATTGATAGGTCCGTTTGATCGTAGCCCAGTAGCAATTTAACAATATCGACGTCTTCTGTTTCAATTGCATGGTAAAGAGGGGTACTTGTTTCTGGCTCTTTTAGTTTAGCTAAGAAGTTTGGGTAGTTGGCTTTTAAGTTTGGCTCAGCACCTACGTCTAAAAGCATTTTTGCGATTTTATAGGACTGATTAACGATTGCATAATACAAATAGTTTTCTGAGTTCAAGTCAGCGTGAGCGTTTATCAGCCTTTCGACGATAGATTCTGAATTTGATTCAATTGCGTAAGAAATCGCTGATCGACCATCAAGGTTCACAAAGTTAATATCAGTTCCAAGGGCAATCAGTTTTTTTGCTATCTTCTCATTGCTTTGCTTACAAGCGTTGATAAGTGGTGTGTTGCCCTGTTTATCTGGCTGCCTATAGTTCGCTCCTCTTCGAACTAAGAGGCCTAGAATCTGGTTTCTACCTAAACGAGTTGCTGTGTTAACATAGGTCTCTTCAGTTTCAGTACTTAGGCTCCAGTCCAAGTTTTTACACTCTACCAGCCTTTCAACTAAATTATAATCCTCTACCATGATTCCATATGTGAGTGGTGGGAGGATCGGTGCACCTTCCAGAGAGCTGAAGCGGGCTTTTTGGTTAATGTCCACATTGAGTGAAATAAGCAATTCTAGGAAAGAATGATCGTGTGTCTCAAGTGCAAAGCCAAGTAATGTCTCTTGATTATCGTTGATATGGTTTATATCAATCTTAGGTGACAGCTTGCTTATGACTAGTTTTTTGTGACCATTTTTTAAGGCAGTCATCAGGGGCGTGTTACCGTGCTCGTCAAGAACATTAAGGTCTCTGTCATTTACCAGGCTGGAGATCAGTTCTCGATTGTTGGTTTTGAAGATGTAATGAATTACTTTGGAGCGCATATTCTCATTGGCTTCTATATTTGCTCCAGCACTTATAAGCCTCTCTAAAATTTCTGTTTTATCATTCAGGATAGCAACTTCAATAGGCCTTAAGTTCTTTCTGTTAGGATGATTAATGAGTAAATTTGCATCAATGAAGTTGAAGGCTACATCACTACCATGCAATGAAATAGCATGAGTTAAGAAAGTTTCACCATCTTCATCAAGTGGCTTTTCTAACGCTCTAATATTCGAATCACTCACATTACTAAGGAGGTAGGTTAAGTTGCTTATGTTTCCTGTTTTAACAGCTTGTTTTACCTTATTATAATAAGAACCGAAAAAACTGTAGCCAGCTGTGGAAAAGCTCAGTGAAAGGATCACAGGTAAAACAGTGTGACGGATTAGCCAATCGATAGGTTTCATACGTTACATCCTTCGAATGTGTTGCAAGTTTTAGGTCATAACACCCGAATAAATGGCCAAGAAGGCCTGTGAGGCTAATATATGGAATTAGAAATTATTAGCAAATGATTAATTTATTTAATGGTAAGGTCATGAATTAATAAAACTTGGATGGCGACAAATGTAATATGGTTATGATGCAGATGTTGTAACTTTTTTAATTAAAATTTTATAACTACATATGTTTTATTATAATTTTATTGCAATTTGATAACCTTCGCATATTGTTAAGTCTGATATACATAAATATGTATCAGTTCGTGTTAAAATGCAGTTCTGCTCTCGCTTGTAAGCAAGGGTGGTTAACCATATTTTTATATGAAAGTGAGATGATCTCTGCTGCACAAATTCCAGGATTCGAAAGACTGATAAAAGCATAAAACAATCTTGAATTGCGATAAATATTTTCTACCGCATTCAAAAAAAATATTTAAACACCTATGCTTCCCTGTTCTATATTGGTTTTTTAAAGCTTCATAAGCAACTCGCTGGTTTGCTCTTTAAGCTGTTAATTAATTGAAGATCCAAATATTAATTTAATTTATGGTGTTTTAATTGAAGTGGACCCCACTGTCCAGACCAAAAATAGCTTTGTATAAGTAAAACTAAAACTTGTTATTGAATGCTATAA
>JABSRF010000421.1 GCA_013215275.1 Oligoflexales bacterium
TTATGGTTTCGACTATCAATAGATTCAGATACTAGATGAGTTTAGTATGGTGCTACTTTGTGGAAACTTCTGTTGATCATGATACATTCGATGAACATTTTTTTATCTAGCTCTTTTACAAAGTCACAGTAGGATTTAAATTCACTCATAAGCTCAAGAACCTTTTCTAACAAAAGCTATATTCCTGGCAGATTATGCCACACACAAAGCAAAACTAGCTAATGGCTTTTATTGGCGGGCTCTATGATTCCATTTGACCTCTCTTTGAAGCTGGGCTAGCCTTAATCCATTGGGCAACAGCTAACAACTATTTGAATCTAGGCAAGAGTTATAAATATGAGCATCAAATCAGTATCATTTTCGTCTTTAAAACCTGGCAAGCACTTAGTCATCTTAGGGGCTATTCACGGAGATGAAGTCTGTGGCCCAAGGGCAATAGCTAGGATGATTGATGCTTTAAACAAGAACATGTTTGAACTTCGGCAAGGTTCCATCACCTTCGTTCCAATCTGCAATCCAAAAGCTTATGCTTTAAATGAGCGGTTTTTTGATCGTAACCTAAATCGTAAGCTTTACCCTAAAGACGAAACCATCGATTATGAAGACAAGATAGGAAACATCCTATGTAAGATTCTAGATCAAGCTGATGCACTTCTTGACCTTCACTCTTATCAATCTCCGGGCGGGCCGTTTTGCTTTTTGGGGGGCTCCTCTCAGGAAGAGATCGATTTCTGTAAATCTCTTGGGGTCTCGGACTTTATCTATGGCTGGGAAGATGCTTTCTCAAAAAACGACAAACTAGAAGACCCCAGACAGAGTATGGGAACGACGGAGTACACTAGGTCCAAGGGAGGGATTGCCACCACCTTAGAGTGTGGACAACACCTTAATGCAGACAACGCTAACATTGGGTATCGTGCCATTATAAATGCGATGGCTTATATGAACCTCATTGAAATTCCTAGGAACCAAACCAAAAAACCTCAGAAGCATTCTTGCTTTAAAATGGATCAGTTGTTTCTCAAAGAAGCTCCAGGGAAGTTTGTAAAACCTTGGAAGCACTTAGATAAGGTGCAAAAAGGGGACACCCTGGCTATCTATGAATCCGGTCAGCAACTGACAGCACCCAAAGACGGTGTGATTGTCCTCCCTAAAAATCATCCAGAGCATGTGGTCGGTACTGAGTGGTTTTTCTTTGCAGTGGAAACCCCTTTTCCACAGGCTGGTGACGCAGGGATAAACTGATAGAAGCTCTCAACGCTATCGGTTTATTTTGTTTTTAGGGGAAAAATAGGACATGGTCTTTGGCGCTCATTTAGAGCGTGGCTCTGGGGTTTTGCTATTATTCTGATGCTTCAAGAATCGGAGTGTACATAATTTCCAGCATTTCCTCAGGGCCAATACCTTCGATAAGGGTCAGCATCTTACCTTCTACCGTATACTGGTCAGGGGTAAGCTCGGCTCCACCAGCTATCTTGATGGTTAATGGATAATTTGGGTCAACAGCATAATCAAGTTCAAACTCAGATGCGGTGTACTTGCTAATGATTGATTCTTTTAGATTCGCAAGCAAGGTAGGATAATCTTCCTCGCAGAGATCCTGTAAGAGGCCTAAGGTATTTGGATTTTCCCTTGCAAAATAAGCATAACCTACACCTAGAGATGCTATCGAGCAACCATTCTTGTTTTTATTTTTGCCTTTGTCGTTATCATCTAAATCTGGATCTCCAACGAAACCATTGATCGATACTTTATCTTTTAGGAAGTTGCTACCATTTACCAAGCCTAAGAAGCCTGACTGACCAGGGTCCTTATCATCAAACAAGTCACCATCAGCATCAGCATCAGACAACACGACAATCGATTTTTCAGAGCTTGGTCTAACACAACCCGTATCGTTATCGGTACATCCATTTGCTTCAGATTGCATCACAAATGAACCCACAACTCCTAAGGCATTGGAACTATCTACTTCCAAGTTTTGTGCGTAGTACTTGGCACCTTGGTCATCCAAGTTGCTTAGGTCTAGATCTAAATCATCAGCAGCTAACATAAATATCTGAACTGCGTTTCCAAAAGAGTCACTAATCGCCTTGATAAAAGCAGGGAGATTTTGCTCCAAGCTAGGTATTTCACCTGACATGCTTCCGCTAGTGTCAACAGCAAAAATGATATCGGTAGGCTTACTGACAACTGTTTCTGCTCCAGCTACAGCCTGGTTTACAGGGTTAAATGATAGAACTCTAGCATCTGAGTGAGCAGCTCCTTCTGCATCATAGCAGGTTAGAGAGTAAGTGCCTTGAGCTGATGCTACAATGTTTTGACTAGCATCTTGGCTTGCCAAGGCTGCACCTTCAAAACTCAGTTCACAATTCTCAACGTCTTTTGAAGTATAAGTAAGAAGGAATTCAGAGTTGATATCTGCTTGATAGTCAGCATTCATCTCATTGATCAGCAAGCTGACTTCAGGAGCCATCACTAATTGATCGCCCGTATCTTCTAGGTCTGCCTCTTCAGCTTGTGGCTCCACTGACTCTACAGGCTCTTCAAGGCCTGCCACTGGTTCAATCTCAATGCCCCAATCATCTTCTTGCTGAGCGTCTTCAGAGTTTTGCGGAACTTCTGGGGTCGTCTCTACTGCAGCTTCTTCGGTTTCTGTTTCTGAAAAATATGACTTATTTCCACAGGAAGTAACCATCATGGAACCGAGAAATAATACTAAAAGATGATGTACGTTAGACATTTTAATCATGATACTCCCCGAAAGTTTTTATACAGATCACCATTGAAACCACCAATCAATCTATAGATCTTTTCGGAAGAGAGTTTATCTAACGCAATTAGATAGATTAAATATTGTTCTCAAACTTTCGCATTTTTTTTACCTAATATTGTCTGCAGCTTACCGGGTAACAATGGTAATATTCCAAGACAAACCAAGTTTTTTTTGAATTATTAAAGTTTTTAATAACAGCAAATTACGCTTTAGGTTATTTTTAAGCACCCTGAATCTATGGATAAAATTATGTAGGCAATATTAGTAATTCTATTTAGGTAACTCCAAATAAATATTCTACCCACTATTCATGTGTGATCAGAACGCTATATTTTGGTAGAAACGGAT
>JABSRF010000422.1 GCA_013215275.1 Oligoflexales bacterium
TTTCGAGTTTGAAAGGGAAGCAGTTAATGAGAGTTCCATTTTTAATTATGGTTTTATTATCTCGATCACCTATGATGCACTGCTATATTGATAAACTTCTTCTTAGTGCTTGGAGAAAGTATAATTTTGGTGCAATTCAATGAATTAAAAATCATCAAAAAACCGGTTCAACTTAAGCAGAATACGGACAACCCTCAGGTTTGACTTATTCCCATCATGAAAACTTCTTGGGTTCTGGAAAGCACAAAAACGGTATAATATATGGATAAACAAATAGCAAGCTTTCTAGTGCAGTCAATTTATACAGTGAAATAAAATATTGCATCATACATCAATTTTTGTGTATAGGTAGCCTCTGTTAATATGCAGTCCTTTTCATACAGGAGTGAGTCATTGTGATCAACAAAAACCATTTTTACACACGAATTTTCGCAACATCCCTTGCGATTTGTGCCCACACAAGCCCTTTAAGTGCCAGCGAACAGGCTACGGGACTCGTCAATGCTCCTGTGAAAAAGTCAAGTACTGGAAAAAGGTCCCTACGAAGTTATAAGCTACTGCTAGCTCCTTTAGTGGGCTTTGCAGGGTCAAACCTCGTTGCTGCTCAATCCATAGAGAGTTCTTTAAGGGGTGCAAAAAACAACAAACTGAGCCGAGCCCTTGATACAGCTTATGATTCAAACCGAGATGACTTAGAAGATGTTAACGATCTGGTCATAAACGGAGATGATGCTCTTGCTAACCAGTATAAATTTTTTACGATGCTCACCAATGATTATGGAAGAAGGTGGGAGTGGCATGGCTGTGGTGCTACTTTAATAGCAGATAATGTTGCCTTGACTGCTGCTCATTGCCTTGACAGAGAAGTCCCAAACTCAGCAATTATCGGGGCATTGAGCCCATGGGAATCAGATAATGATGGTCAGATTAGTGTCAGAATGAGAATAAAAGACACAGTGATCCATCCAAGATACAGACCAAGTAATAATCGATACGACTTTGCTTTGCTTAGGTTTGAAAATACCATCGGTGACGAATTAGCAAATCGTTATGGTGAGAGGTACCGAAACAGCATAGAGCCAATTGCAGTTGCAGGACAAGATGTCATAGATCGTATGAACGACTACGACCCGGTTACGGTGCTTGGCTTCGGTCGCACAGAAAGCGGTCAGAGTGCATCCCACCTTCAAACAGCGGATATCGATTATATTTCCACTGAGCTATGCCAACAATACTACTCACCGAGCACAATCTCAGACGATATGGTATGCGCCTCAGCAACTGGACAGTCTTCTTGCTATGGAGACTCAGGAGGACCTCTGATCGATCGCTTTTCCTATGCAGGCCCAGTGCTCTTTGGGGTGGTCTCTTGGGGAAGAAATGACGGCTGTGAAGGGTACCTACCTGGTGTCTATGGAAAAACATCTGAGGCCCTTGATTGGATAAAACGAGAAGCCTGCCCCCATGTGGCAGCTGGCTCAAATACACAGGATGCCGGTGGGCTATGCTCCTCCACTCCTGACGAACCCAGACCAGAGCCTGGAAGCGTAAGCATTCTCTCTGAAGGTCCATTTGCCCCTGAATCGCCAATCAGGTTAAGGTACAGGGACCTACCACCAAGTCGTACCCATTGGGTTGCTATTTATGAGCTTGGTGCGTCTTCTTTAGAGTATGACAACATCGACTGGTCCTACCTGCCTGATACAAGCCAATCCCCTTCAGGAACCTTGCAGCTAGATGGCCCAGCTAACGCAGGGTCCTACGAAGTAAGATTATTTCTCGATGATAGCTATAGTGTGCACCAAATCGTTAGGTTCGAGGTTGAAGGCTCACAGCTCCCTCCAGACCCAAGTCCTTCCATCACCATACCAAGCCAAGGCCCATTTGCACCACGGTCTATGGTTCAGGTCAACTATCAACAGTTACCTCCTAGCACAACCCACTGGTATGGGATTTATAGAAGAAACGCCCCAGACAATGATGCTGTTTCTTGGAGGTACTTGCCTAGCACCCTCCAGAATTCCGATGGCACCATTTACTTCAGGGCCCCTCGCCAAACTGGCCGCTACCAGTTTAGAGCCTTTCTAAGTGACAGCTGGGAGCGATTTGAAGTGATTGATTTTGTTGTTAGATAGCGCATCAGTTGGAAGGTCTTGGTTTACCTTCCAAGCACTTCTGCCACCTCTATAGTGGCTTTAGTATACCCGTAATGTTTTGTTATGATTTTAATGCACCTCATTTAAATCAATAAAATTAGGCCAAGACAAAAAGCTGAGTGCTCCTCCTCCCCTTCTTCCGATCCGTTATTCATACAAATCATAATAGAAAATTGAATAGGGGGTACTATGAGGTACACTAGTTTTGCGTCATTATTTGCAATTTTATGGCTATTTGCTTGCGGTAACGCTAATGTTTCACGAAAAACTCAAGAGTCACAAGCAGGACAGAGAATTAAAAGTGAATTACCGAATGGTGATGGCTATGAAGATGGCGCAATGGGGGAGCAAGAAGAAAATGATTACGATATCGAGGACTACTACGACCGAGATGATCGCGATGATGAGGATGGCTCGGATTCTGAGGGATTTGGAGTCGAGAACGATGATGAAGAATTAGAGAAAAAAATAGAAGAGCTAGAAAGACGACTTGCGGAAAAAGAAGCTGAGGAGAAAGAAAGAGAAGAGGAAGAAAAGAAAAAAGAAGAAGAAGCAAACAAAATTCCTAGCAACGAGCAAATCCTTGCAGCGATCGCCAAAAAAACATGGAGAAGCGATGAGTACGGTAGCCTACGCTTGAACATTAGCGGCAACTCTGTAACGAGCAACTACTCTTATGATGGCCATGAAGGGCAGCTAAAAGGAAATGCTGTGGTTAAGTTCCCACGAGTTGCCATCCAAGGCCAGTGGGTTGAAGTAGGTGAAAGCTGCTTCTTGTTTTTCTGTAGCCCGAAAGAGTACACGGGTGAGTTTGTGTTTGCATTTGAAGTAGATCAGAAAGCACAAAACGCAAGGGTCATCGAAAGCAAATACTCAGAAGAGGGTGAAACCTAGATTCTGCATTGTGATCTGATGAAAGATTCAAACTTCCTTCGTCTGTCAACAAAGTAAGAAGACTGATTCA
>JABSRF010000423.1 GCA_013215275.1 Oligoflexales bacterium
GAAACTTCACATGAAGTTGAGCAATATTTAGACAGGAATATGCAATTGGCGATATAATTCTGTCGAACTCAGGTTACGAAGGATAGACACAAGAGCGATGAGAAAGGCAAAGATAAATGACCACGGGATTCTGCGCATGAAAGAGCCTCTAAAGTAATTCGGGCAGATTTTTTTGACCTCAATAGGTAAACTGCCTAGTTACTCTTGATCAGTAAATAAAAAACTCATATCTGGGTAGGGTAGTTCGTTTTAGACTGTGAGTAATTATTTTTTTGAGTGAGGAAATGTGGACATGGCAAAAATCTCTATGGTCGAGTATATTTGGCTTGATGGAACGAAACCTACCCAACGATTAAGGTCTAAGGCCAGAGTTTTTCCTTTTGATAAAAACTTGGAACTATCGGATCTTCCTGAGTGGAGTTTTGATGGCTCCTCGACGGGACAAGCTGGAGGAGAGGATTCTGACTGCCTCCTGAACCCAGTTTTTTTATGCCCTGACCCGATAAGAGGGCAAGGCAACTACTTGGCAATGTGCGAAGTGCTTAATGCTGATGGCTCAATCCATGAAACTAATACGCGCTCTCTTCTTCGGAATACAATGGAAAAATATGGATATGCCACTGATCCATACATAGGCTTTGAGCAAGAGTATACCCTCTTTAAGCAAGGGCGCCCACTGGGATGGCCTGAAGGTGGATATCCAGCTCCTCAGGGCCCTTTTTACTGTGCAGTCGGGGTCAAAAATGTTTATGGTCGTGCTTTAGTAGAAGAGCATACCATAGCCTGTAATGAAGCAGGCTTGCTTGTATACGGAATCAATGCTGAGGTTATGCCTGGTCAATGGGAGTTTCAAATTGGTTACCGGGGTGTAGAAAAAGAAAAAGCAGATCCGCTTACCATGGCAGATCATGTCTGGCTTGCTCGCTACCTCATGCACATGCTAGGAGAGCAGCATGGTATAGAAATTTCTTTTGATAATAAGCCTGTCAAAGGGAATTGGAATGGCGCAGGAATGCATACCAACTTTTCCACCAGTAAAATGCGTGATCCCAAAACAGGGGCTTCTGCGATTAAAGATGCGATCACAAACCTTCAGCAGACTCATAAAATCCATATTGAAAGCTATGGAGATGGCCTCGAAGAACGCCTCACCGGAGATCACGAAACCTGCTCGATCCACGAGTTCCGATCCGGGAACTCAGACCGAGGCGCTTCCATTCGCATCCCAGTGAGCACAGCTAGCAAGGGCTATGGATATATAGAAGATCGTAGGCCTGGAGCAAATGCAGATCCATATATGGTAGCATATCGTTTAGTGGATACTATTTGTCGGAACTCTTAAGTTAAGGGCTAACTATGAAAAAAAAAATGCTGAGTTAATTTATAACGCATTTTTCCATGACAAAGATAGAAAAGTCACGGTGGATGAGGTGATTTCATGCTTTAAGAAGCGTGGCATATCCATGAAGGATCCACGCCTAGCAAAAGCTTGGAAGAACCTTAGCCAGTATAGTAAGTCAGATAAAATTTCCTTAAGCCAGTTTCAAGACATCTTCTCCCATGAGTTTTCATTCCTTGAGCATATTGCAGGCAATCACCTGGTCGTGCCGGACTTTGTAGACTTTCGTGAAAAAATTGAATCAATCTATTCTAAGGTTGAGCAGTGTCATGATGGGGAGGTAGCCAGTTATATTCCCCAGTTAGCAAGGGTCGACCCTGAGAAATTTGCAGTTTCAATATGCACCATCGATGGTCAGGTCATAAACCTAGGAGACTTCGATGAACTGTTATGTGTCCAGTCCTCGTGTAAACCGATCAACTATTGCCTGGCACTTGAAGAGCACGGTTTAGAAAAAGTCCATTCTCACATTGGGCATGAGCCTAGTGGACAGAGCTTTAATGAACTGAGTTTAAATAGTAAGGGGCTTCCCCATAATCCCTTGATCAATTCGGGAGCGATCATGGCATGCTCCTTAATAAAACCCAATTTAAGCATTGCTGATCGTTTTGATCATGTGTTGACGACTTGGAAAAAAGTCACTAACTCCACTTCGGTGGGCTTCAATAACTCTGTTTATTTGTCAGAGAGGGAAACTGCCGACCGCAACTATGCTCTTGCTTATTTCATGAGGGAAAATAATGCTTTTCCAGAGGGCACTAACCTCGAAAAAACCTTGGAGTTTTATTTTCAGTGTTGCTCAATCGAGACAAACACCAAAAACCTTGCTGTTTTAGCTGCCACTTTGGCTAATGGTGGGCTAAACCCGTTTTCAAACGAAAAGGTCTTTGAGTCATCTACCATCAAAAACTGTCTGTCCCTGATGAATTCTTGTGGAATGTATGATTATTCTGGCGAGTTCTCATTTCATATTGGCTTGCCTGCAAAGAGTGGTGTTTCAGGAGTGGTTTACGTTGTGGTTCCTAACACACTGGGTATCTGCATTTGGTCGCCTCGTTTAGACAAGCATGGAAACTCTGTCAGAGCGATCCAGTTTTGCAAAGAATTGACCAAAACATTTTTGTTTCACAACTACGATAGTTTGGTAACCGAACAGCAAGATAAAATCAATCCACGCCTCGTGGAGGAGCATGAGGCTGCTGGTAAGGTTCAACAACTTTGTTATGCAGCTGCGAGGGGTGACACCCAGTATATTCAGTCCTTGCTTATTAGAGGAGTTGATATAAATAGCAAAGACTACGATAAACGGACTCCGCTCCATTTGGCGGTTTGCGAGGGGCAATTTGAGGCTGTTAAGTACTTGATCTTGCATGGAGCGGACTTGCTGGCAAAGGACCGGTGGGGGCGGTGCCCCTTAGACGAAGTGAAGGATAGTCAGAGCCAAGCAATCAAAAGTTGGGTGAAGGCATGGTCTCCTAAAGTTAAAGCAACTTCGAAGGAAAGATCAAAAAAGACAGGCAGCAAGAAAAGTAGAACAGGTATTGTGGAAGCCTAGGTCTCCAAAATAAACTTTTCAGGCCCCGATGATTCCGTATTGAATGTTATTGAGTTGGTGGAAGCTGTTATGCCTTGCTGTATTGATCAGTCATAAGTGACCGATATTTTAGTTTCAATATTACAGCAGGTTACGCACTATCTAAGACTTCCAGTGTTGACGGT
>JABSRF010000424.1 GCA_013215275.1 Oligoflexales bacterium
TTTTTTCAAATTCTTTACACAATTTGAATGAGGTAACCAGCCCTCGATGTCAAGGCTGGACATCCATACCTTCTAACGTCCCTTCGGGATTGGGCATGACATTGGAATCGACTGGGTATGACAGTGGGTTCGACTGGGCATGATAGTGGAACCGACTGGGTAGACAGTGGAGCCTTAGGAGATGCCTTAACGTCCCTTCGGGACTGGGCATGACATTGGAACTTATTTCTTTTCTGACCAGCTGTCTCTGAGGGTTACCGAACGATTAAACGTAAGCTTTTCTTTTGGGCTTTTCGGGTCAAGGCAAAAGTACCCCTGCCTTTCAAACTGATAGTTCTGAAGGGGCTTCGCATCGGCCAGGCTTGGCTCTAACTGACAGGAACTTAGGACACTCAAGGAGTCTGGGTTGAGCTTGCTCAGGTATGACTCTCCCTCTTTTTCCTTTGCAGTTGGGTGCTCGCTACTAAATAAACGATCGTAAAGGTTAATGGTTGCGGGAATGCTATGCTTTGCCGACACCCAATGGATGATGCCTTTGACCTTGCGGCCTTCTGGTTTTTTGCCCAAGGTAGCCGGGTCATAGGTGCACCTAAGCTCAGTGATCTCACCAGTCTTTTCATCTTTTACAACTGACTCGCACTTGACGACGTATGAGTAGCGTAATCGGACCTCTTTTCCAGGGGAAAGACGATGATATTTGGGTGGAGGGTTTTCCATGAAATCGTCTCGTTCAATGTAAATTTCCCGAGAAAAAGGAATCTTTCGCTTGCCTAGAGACTCGTCTTTTGGGTGATTTGCAACTTCTCGAAACTCCTCTTGGCCTTCAGGGTAGTTTTCAATCACGAGTTTTATCGGATTCAAAACACCCATAGCCCTTGGGGCGCAGGTATTTAAGTCGTCTCGTAAACTGTCTTCTAAAATTCCAAAATCAATCACAGTTTCTTTTTTACTGACACCAATCCGCTCACAGAAGTTTCTGATCGAAGCAGGGGTGTAACCACGACGCTTAAATCCAACAATGGTTGGCATTCGTGGATCATCCCACCCATTTACGTGGCTCTGATCCACCAGTTCCTTGAGCTTCCTTTTACTGGTTACGGTGTAATTTAAGTTGAGCCTGGCGAACTCATACTGATGAGGTCGTGGCTCTTCCGTAAGCTGCTCGAGAAACCAATCATAAAGGGGGCGGTGGTCCTGAAACTCAAGGGTGCACAATGAGTGGCTAATCCCTTCTAAGTAATCAGCTAAACAATGAGCATAGTCATACATGGGATAAATACACCACTGATCTCCTGTTCGGTGGTGACTCACTTTTCTGATGCGGTAGATCGCAGGGTCGCGCATATTGATATTGCCGCTACTCATATCAATCTTCGCTCTCAAGACACAGCTGCCCTCATCGAAATCGCCGTTCTTCATTTGCTCGAACAAGTCAAGATTTTCCTGGATAGAACGGTTACGGTAGGGGCTATCTTTTCCTGGCTCTGTTAAGGTTCCGCGGTACTCTCGGGTTTGCTCAGGGCTTAGGTCGCAAACATAGGCTTTGCCCTGTTTTATGAGCTCAATAGCATAGTTGTAGTACTGACCATAGTAGTCGGAGGCATTGCGAATTTCACCGGACCAGGAGAATCCCAGCCACTCGACGTCGCGCTTAATTGACTCAACATATTCAGTATCTTCTTTAGTAGGGTTCGTATCGTCGAAGCGTAAATTACATTGACCACCCGTATAATCCTGTGCGATACCAAAATTCAAGCAGATAGACTTCGCATGACCAATGTGGAGGTAACCGTTAGGCTCTGGTGGAAATCTGGTTTGGACTTTTCCTCCATAACGTCCATTTTTTAAGTCTTCGTCTATTATATTTCTAATGAAATTAATTGGGCTTGTGTTTTCCTCGTTGGCCATAAACCTACGCTCGTCCTACAAAATGGGTTGATCACAGCCGTAACGGCTTTGCAAAGGGCTAAATTATCATAGCTTCGTTATTTTGCAAGCTTGGGCCTAGCTCGTTCCCGACTAATGTACTGACGATGAATTCCTTTGATAGAGGTGTCTTGATGGAGCTACCAGTATCCGAGTCCGTTCTTTATGTTGTTGCGACCCCCATAGGCAATCTGGGGGATCTGAGTGAACGGGCAAAACAGGTCCTTGCTGATGCTGATCTCATTGCCGCTGAAGATACCCGCCATACAGCATCACTGCTTTCCATGTTGAAATTATCAGGTAAAAAGCTGGTGAGCTACTATGACCAGATTGAGGAAAAGCGCTCTGATGAGCTGGTAAAGCAGATGCTTGTAGGGGCATTACAGGTTGCTTTGGTCAGTGATGCCGGAACTCCCTGTATCTCAGACCCTGGCTATCGCTTAGTTGCTAAATCAAAAGCAGCGGGTATTAAAGTGATACCGGTTCCAGGTGCCTGTGCATTTACTAGCCTGGTCTCTAGTTCAGGCTTACCATGCCACCGTTTTGCATTTATCGGATTTTTGCCAAACAAGAAAAAGAGCCTCGATGATGAGGTGAGCTCATGGGGGCGCTTGAATATGCCGGTCGTGTGCTATGAGTCTCCCAGGCGTCTTATTTCAAGTTTAGAAGCGATTATCAGGCAGTATCCGGAGGCTCGTGTAGCAATTGGACGAGAGTTGACCAAAATCCATGAAGAAATTCATACCCTCGCAATAGAATCCGCTTTGGCATGGGCGAGGGAACACAAAAACCTCAAAGGAGAGCTGGTGATGATGGTGGATCCATCGATTCAGCAACTGTCTCAGGAGGAGCTTTTAGAGCAGGTTCGAAGGGGGGCCGAGGATTTGTTAGAACAAGAGCCAAGTTTGAGCCACAAGGACCTTATGCTTAGATTTGGGCATCATGGCTTGAACAAGAAAGACTTGTATCGACTACTCCTATCTCTAAAAAAATGAAACCTATCTTAAATCCGAAAAAGTACTTTGGATTTAGTTTTTTTGTCGGCAGCTTGGACAGGTTTCAGCATGCCTTTTGACAAGATCTCTCATGCATTCCTTGCATAAATGATGCTTACACCTAGATTCTGCATTGTGATCTGATGAAAGATTCAAACTTCCTTCGTCTGTCAACAAAGTAAGAAGACTGATTCA
>JABSRF010000425.1 GCA_013215275.1 Oligoflexales bacterium
TATAGCATTCAATAACAAGTTTTAGTTTTACTTATACAAAGCTATTTTTGGTCTGGACAGTGGGGTCCACTTCAAACCTCCCGAAGGAACCTGATGTTTTTATTGATGTAGAGCTCTCGCATTACGTTTCAGAATTTGTCGAAGATGCTAAAGCCCGAGGCCGTGATATCTCATCCAACAGCTTGGGAAGGCTGAGAGTTATAAAGTTTGTTGATAAATTGTCCCAAGCAAGTGGACCTGGTGTTGTCGCTTCATGCAACTCTTACTTCTTAAAAAAACCAACGGTAGGCTGTGGAGGTAAGCCTGTAAGGTGGAAAGAGATTGAAGTACTTAGGGATGGAGCAGAAGCATTTAGAGATGGAGAAGAGCTGAGGTTTAAGATGCTTATGTACCATGAGCTATTTCATTGCCTTTTCAACAGAGGGCATCTACCTGAGTTTGATCAAAGTGGTAACGAGCTTTATGGAATTATGAGCGAAGTGCTAAAAAAGAACACCAAACTCACCTGGCAAACTTGGCAAGGCCTGTTGGATGATATGTTCATACACCATTTTGAAAAAACCCCAATGCTGTGAGGCGTCATTTAGCTTTTTTGAGGTTAGCTATTTCGTTCTGTAGGCCCACGACTTTTTCTTGAAGCGACTTTATTTCCTCTAGCAGTTCGCTTTCTTTTTTCTTTGCTTTCTTATTCGCATCCTCATTTTGACTTCGTGCATTTTCCAGATCTGATTCTAGCTTAGATTTTTGCTTATCTCTCGCACTCACCTTTTTCTTCAGCAAGTCTATTTCTGCATTCAGCTTAATAAATCCTTTGTTAGTTCGCCTTATATTTCCAGATAAATCTTTCACGAGAATACGAAACCAATTTGGGATGCTTTTTAGCATCCGATCTCGTTGAAGCTGCGAGACCTTAATGCACTTGATTTCGGACTTAACAACTGCAGATGCACTGCGAGGTTCATCCTCTAAAAAAGACATGGTACCAATCACTGACTTTGGACCACATATGGCGACTACCGCTTCTTTGCCGGTCTCTTCATCCCTAACGGTCAACTCCACTTCACCGGCTTTAATAAAGTATAGATCTCCCCCTTTTTCCCCCTGTCTAAAAAGGGTCTGTCCGGCTCCGATGGTGATATCTTGATCCAATCGTGACTCCCACTTTATGGATGCCCCAAACGAGCATTATAGACCCCCATTGCCCACATGAGGTTTCGTTCACACCTGAAAGAGCCTAAATTTCCACATGGAGCAATACCCCTTAAGTATAAAAGAATAATCAATTAACATCAAAATGACTAAGCACTGAAAAAATAAAATGCGAAAAATCAACAAGTTCTATAAGGGTTTTTTGATTAATAACTAGGAAGAATTGGTCCATATTATTTAACAGTAAACATATTCTGCAGTATATTGCATTCCATCATTCCATCTGGATTAATATTGACAGTAGAAATAAAAAAGCCCACAATAAGTTCAACAAAGCATTATAAAAATCAAATAGTTAAGGAGGCCAAGATGGCTACCAAACGTTTTTCCATTAAACGTTTTATGACTGTCGGAATGACGGCAATGAGTTTAAGCATTTTAAGTGCTTCAAGTCTTTACGGTGATGTCACCTTTGAGAGAATAACCATCGACAAAAAGGCAAATGGACCTGCTTTTTCAAAGTTAGCTGATCTCAATTTAGATGGCCAAGAAGAATTGATTGTTTCCAAGTTCGGAAAAATTGGCATGAGGGTTCCTCCTGGGGAGGTCACCATCTACAAGAAAGGGTCAAGCTTGAGCGAGTGGGAAAAGATCCCTCTCGTCACCAAAGCAGATGGAATCCGCTTCCCAAATAAACCTGTGGTTCATGACGTCACAAAAAATGGCAGGCCTGATATCATTATCCCGAGTGGCTTTTTGGTCTGCGAGGTGCTTCCTTTTGGTAAACCATGTGGTGGCCTTACCCTTTTCGAAAACACGGGCGAAGGCTTTAAAAAGCATGATATTATCAAGCCTAGCTATTATTTATTCTTTCATGGCGCTCAATTTATCGACCTAACCGGGGATGGTATTGAAGACTTAATCACGGTAGGAGAGCGTAAAGGTGGCCCTCTTGGAAGAACTAAAGACACAGCGATCACAATGTGGTTCAAGGGCATCCCAGAGCCTCCCTACTTCGAATCAAAGCCTAGAGTCTTAGCAAATGGCTTAGGTGCACTGCCAACCCTGATTGACCTCAACAATGATGGTTTACTAGATATCGCAAGTGCAGAATACTTTTACGGAGATGCTGCATCTTTTGCATGGCTAGAACAAGTGGCTCCCCTTTCTGCTGAAAATCCCAATGGACTATGGCAAAGGCATATCATCGATGACGAGGTTGGGCCTGCAATCCAACTAAGCTTTGTAGATGATTTGTATGGTGATGGAAAGCGGAAAGCCATAGGGTCCAATCACACTAATACACGTAAAAACAAGCCTGATCCATGGGAGTCTGCTATTTACGTTTACGACATTCCAGATGACCCGAGGCAGCCTTGGAAAAAAACAAAAATTTCAGAAGGCATTGTATCCAGGCCAGGAAACTTTTTCGCCCTCCAAGCTGCCCCGGGAATTTTTGGAACAGGAGATTTAAGCGGAAACGGCTTGACCGATATATTGGTTTCAGGTGACGGGGATGATCGTGTTTTTTGGTTAGAGCAGACCGAATCAGGTAGCTTTAGCACCCATGTCTTAGCCGAGGATTTTGGTCAAGCAGGTGCCATGCTCGTTAGCGACCTTGACCAAGATGGAAACAATGAAGCGATCATCTCCAGCTATGAAAAGAATGAAGTCCGAATCCTTAAAGCTATCAGATAAACGGCCCATTTCGAAAAAGTGAGCAGCAAGATGCTCATCTTTCTCGGACTCTCAACTCTATTCAGTGCTAAAGAACCCTGTAAAAAAATCACAGGGCTCCCCAACACCCTAAAATCATGATTTAAAAATTTTCAGTTGCTAGGTATTCTCAAACGCTCTATCAAAAATAGCACTAATTTAATTCATAACAGAAGTTTCCACAAAGTAGCACCATACTAAACTCATCTAGTATCTGAATCTATTGATAGTCGAAACCATAATA
>JABSRF010000426.1 GCA_013215275.1 Oligoflexales bacterium
TCCTTATGTAAATTCAGCATGTTACATTTAGGAGTTTTACTTATCAAATGGTCCTAAAAACGGGGTCCACTATAACGGTCCATCACATCCAGAGTCATTAACCCTTTACCTTAGTTCTGAAAATGAGCTTTTGTTTTCGTTCGAACGCTTGATATCCGCAATGCGCAATCATGACAATATAATATTTACCTTGAGTGATTGAACCACCTCCCTGCCTGGCTTCTGAGATCACCTGACCACGATATTTGCTATGCAAATATCGCGTGGTGATGACAGGTTCAATCGGTTGTGGAGAACCACCTGACCACGATACTTGCTATGCAAATATCGCGTGGTGATGACAGGTTCAATCGGTTGTGGAGAACCACCTCTTACGAACCAGGTGCATCGAGGGCATTGAGTCTCTTGTAGTATGCCATCGGTTTTTCCATGATGCTCCTTATTGATGCCAATTTGACGGCATTTTTCGCTTGCGCAACCAGAACAATGCTAAAAGTTTTTTTTTGATGGCTCTAAGTCAGAAAACATAATTAAATAGTAGGTTACAGATTTTATGCTTATTTTAGCATTCTCGTAATTTTTTTCGGGAGATAGGGATGAATTTACTGACAGTCGGCTCGTTTCTCGCATTTACCTCTATAGTAGCCTTGATATCCTATTTAAAAACTAGAAGTGATGACTACGAAAGTACAGAAGGCTACTTTTTAGGTGGCAGAAGCTTAACAGCTGGTGTTATTGCTGGGTCGTTGCTGTTAACAAATTTATCAACAGAGCAGATCATAGGACTCAACGGAATATCTTTCAAAGAGGGAGTTATTTGCATGGCCTGGGAGACCATTGCAAGCATCACCATGGTGATCCTAGCTTTATACTTTCTCCCTCGTTATCTGAAAAGCGGGCTCACAACCATCCCTCAATTTCTTGAAGATCGCTTCGATTCATCAATAAGAACCTTGGCAAATGTGCTGTTCCTATGCGGTTATGTCTTTGTTCTCCTTCCAATTGTACTTTATTCTGGCGCTTTAGGCATTAGTGGAATTTTTGAAATCCCTCAAGCTTTCAACATATCCACCCAACAGTCTGTTTGGATCTGTGTTTTTGGTATTGGAATCATCGGATCAATTTATGCAATTTTTGGTGGGCTCAAAGCTGTTGCAGTCTCGGATACGATCAATGGAATTGGCCTTCTTATAGGTGGCCTAGTGATTCCTTACTGTGGGCTATCCTTGATTGGCGATGGAAGTGTCATAGAAGGATTTGCCACCTTAAAGCAACTAAACCCAGAAAAGTTTAACGCAATTGGAAAACCTACCGACTCAGTACCTTTTAGCACAATATTTACGGGTATGCTGTTGGTCAATATGTTTTACTGGTGCACTAACCAAGTCATCGTTCAGAGAGTTTTAGCAGCTCGGAATCTCAAGGAAGGGCAAAAGGGAGTCCTATTAGCAGGAGCCATCAAACTTCTATCTCCCACCATTGCAGTTTTACCAGGGATCATTGCATTCCATCTTTATGGTGATGTTATTGAAAAAAGTGACCTCGCTTATCCTATTTTAGTTAAAAAAGTTTTACCCGCCCCATTAGTAGGTTTTTTTGCAGCTGTTTTAGTAGGAGCCATTCTAAGCTCATTCAACAGCACCTTAAATAGTGCGTCCACTTTATTTAGCATTGGGATCTATAAGAAATATATAAACCCATCTGCCGCAGAAAAAAATGTAGTCTTATCTGGTAAGTTTTTCTGTAGCTTCTTGGCCATTGTTTCTATGTTCGTTGCCCCGTTGATTGCATACGCACCTCACGGCTTGTTTGGTTACCTTCAAGAGGTCAATGGTTGTTATACCATTCCAATTTTGACCGTTATCTTAGTTGGATTTACGAATGATAGGGTCCCAAGCTTCGCTGCTAAGCTGGGTCTAGCATTCGGCTCACTCCTCTACATCGTATGCTCTTTTATCTTGGATCTCGAAATACACTTTCTTCACCTGATGTTTTTGATCTTTATGTGCAACACTCTATTGATGCTTATAATCACTTATTTTTATCCGATGGACCAGCCTTGGACCCATGTCTATACTAAGCAAGTCGATATCAAGCCATGGAAATATGCTGTACCAGCAGGAATCGGTATCTGTGCTGTAACCATTACCAATTATCTCTATTTTTCACCCATGTCATATATATGGTACTTACCAGTGATGCTTTACGCTTTATACCTCTTGGTCTACAGCTCCCTTAGCCGTAAAGTCAAACTAACAGATGAGCAAAATAAAATCTCGAAACTAAAGCAGCCACTGGATAGTCCTGGTGCATCTTAAAGCTCTCCAAACATTGCCTTGACTTTTACACGTCCTCTTCATACCTATCCAAATGGGAAACTAACAAAATAACTTACTTCAAAGGGGATAAAAAAAGTGACGAAAATGCTTAAAACAATTTTTAGTGGGTGGATGGTAATTTCTGCATCGAGCTTATATGCAGATGATCATGCCCATGAATACCGCGAAAAAGTCATGAGTTCCGTTGGCTCCCATATGAAATCGCTCTCACTCATACTGAAACAAAAAGACAATAAAACCCTTCATAGCCATATCAGCAGGCATACTGCAAATATGGCAGAATTGGCAGCAATCACCCAAGATATTTTCGCTTTCGACGAAAAAGCTGCCAAGAAAAGCAAGAAAATGGCAAAAATATGGGACCCAAAAACCAAAGCAATTAGCAGCGATTTCCAAAAAGAGCTTGATGCATTTCAAGATGCAGCTAAAAAAGCCCTAGAGCTGACTAAGGGCAACGACATCAACAAGCTTAAGCCTGCCCTCGGAGCCCTTGGAAAATCATGTAAAAGCTGTCATGATTCATATAAAGAAAAAGACTGATTTCACAAACCAGACTGAAAAGCGCTTGACAGCTTTGAACAATATATGATTCAAGGCCCATTGTCATGTTCGTTGAAAGCAGTTCTATGATGGCTTTGGCCCAAGCAGGAGGTGGTTTTGAGTAAAAAGGCAACATTAACAGAAGTTTCCATCAAAAAATGTCGTTTAGGTTATGATGATCCTTGTAATATGGGACTTTTTAGTACCCT
>JABSRF010000427.1 GCA_013215275.1 Oligoflexales bacterium
ATATTTTTTTCAAGTACAATTTTTCTTTGAATTTTGGACGGCAAGATTAATTTTGCATTTTCTTATTGAATTCAAGGTTTGTCCTAAATTTTTTTCTTGACGAGCGAAACCCCTTCTTTAATGGTTATAGTCCAATCTTTAAAAAATAAAATTTGTTTCTTAGTTTTAAAAAAAATTTTTTTAGGCAGGACGCTAGGGCCGTGATGGCACAGGGTTTTTAAGAGCTTCGCCCACAAGAAAATCACTTAAGGGCTAACTTTTTGCAGATCATTTGGGTCAATCGGATAAAGAGTCAAAAACTTTCCCAGGATTTAGTATGCCAGCTGGATCAAAAATGGACTTTATCTTGCGCATCAAATCTAGCTCCAAAGCGGATCTCCTATAGGGAAGGTCTTCTTTCTTTAGTATTCCGATCCCATGTTCGGCACTGATACTGCCTCCGAATGACTTGACCAACTGATAGACTTCTTTTTCAAGCTGATCAGTCAGCTGATAAAATTCTTCTTGGCTTGTTTTGTGAGTTCCAAGGTAGTTGATATGTAAATTTCCGTCTCCCACATGACCGAAGTTGATCATTCTCATAGGAAGGTCTGCTTTTTTAAAGCAGTCCTGAAGGGCAAGCTCAAACTTGGGTAAGTCGGAAATAGGGATGCTAATATCATTTTTCCTTAGAGGCCCACTGGCAAAAAGAGCCTCTGCTATGTTTTCTCTAATGGCCCAGAGGTCATTTTCCTGTGCAGATGACTGAGGGATCACAGCATCTAGGATATGCCCTTTCTCGAACATTGGTTCTAGAAAAGATTCAAGCATTGATTCGCTGGTTCCTTCGACTTCCAAAAGGAGGTAAAAAGGATAGCTCTCTTCAAATGGATTCTGTAACTGTTTGAACTGGCCCAATACGAGATTCATAGCATCGGTCCCAAAGTACTCACAAGCAGTGATTGATATTTGCTGCATATGGCAGGCGCTTACAATTGCTAAAATGTCGTCGCATGAGTTTAGTGCAAGGAAGCATAGCTGTGTTGAGTGGGGTTTTGGGCTAAGTTTTAGGGTTGCTTCCGTAATGATCCCTAAGGTTCCCTCACTACCGATAAACCACTGCTTAAGATCGTACCCTGTATTGTCTTTACGAACACTGCAATCAAGGTCCAGGACCTGTCCGTCTGCGAGCACAACCTTGAGGCCCAATACCTGCTCTCTTGCACCACCAAACTTGATAAACTTCAGGCCTCCAGCATTGGTCGCAATATTGCCACCAATATGACAAGAGCCTTTTGCTGCTAGGTCGAGGGGAAAAAACAATTCTTTTGCTTTTGCAGCCTCTTGTAAGGCTTGTAAAGTAACCCCTGCCTCGGTTTTTACCGTGAGGTTAATTGGGTCTATTTTAGAAATCTTGTTCATTTTATCTAAGGATAGGACAACCTCTCCTGCCATGGCAACTGCACCCCCAGCAAGGCCTGTTCTACCGCCGCTAGGAACTAGAGCAAGTTTCTCCTGAGTACAGTAAGCAAGAATTTTTGCAACCTGCTCAGTGGATTTTGGGAAAAGAACCACGGATGCCTTGGGTGGATATTTTTTTGTCCAGTCACGTCCATAAGACTCGAGTGTCTGTGAATCTTGTTTTACTGCGTCATTGGCAAGTATGCCTTGAAAATACTTTATATGCTGCTGATCAATCAAGGTAGTCTCTCCTCCTCTTAAATGCTGTCCTAGCATATGGCTGTTTTCTTCTGAATTCAAGGGTGCTCTTTTTGCTGAAAAATATCCTTCCTCAATTATCAACAAACTTTGATATGAGTGATTCGAAACAGCTTATTACTATAATTAAATATAGTGAAATAACCATAAAGCTCTGTGGGCATAATTAGCTTATAGTGTATAGGTAAATATCAGCTATAAAAGCCTAAGTCTTCATATTTTATAAGAATTAAAACCTTACCAAACTGTAACAATAAAAGGCCTAGATTGAGGTTGAGGTCCAGCTCGATACACTGGTTTGGTATTAAACGTTGGACCTCGCTTTTTTTTGGAATTAGTGGCTTATGGCTTAAGTTTTTTCAGCTTTTTCCGATAACTCTGCAAACAAACAGATGGTGAAAAAAATTTGGGGAAAGTAGTAGGGGCCCTCGGGAGGAGGAGGGCACTCCCTTCTTCTTAGTTGTGGAGCTTTGCTTTTGCGCTGCTCGTGGGTATGACGTTGACCATGTCTTCGTTTGATACGGCAAGGAATTTGCCCGTAGGCGAAAGACAGATAGCACTGAATCTATTCATTCTTAACTTCACATCGCTCTTCTCATCACCATTCAAAGCGCCAAACTCTAAATTAATGATAATTCCATTTCCATCTCCGTAAACGTTTTGGTCCTCATATAAGTAGAGGTACTTTTGCCCATCTGCTGAGAAGGTGACTTCGAGGCCATCCAAAGGAAACTCATAACCATCGTAGTCAACATAGTAAGTAGCTTTGGCAGCTCGATACCTAAGGGTATTGTTACTTGATAGTATCTGGATACTTTTTTTGTCTCTACTCGCTATGGCAATTTGATCTTCACTGACTAGGCTTACATAATGAACATTTGGGGTACCGTAAAACTCACGCTCTCTCATGAGTTTGCGATTGACTAGGTCATATGGGATCACACTACCTGAGTTACTTCTACCAAGGGCTAAAATCTGATCACTATTGTCAAGATACTTAAAGCTCGCTGTCGCGATAGCATTAAACCTCTTTAGCCTCAATAATGGTGCCCATGCAGTCAAATCGATCAAATAGGCCGAATGGATATCATCAATCAAGCTTAAGTATCGACCCTCAGGTGATATCCTTATTTTCTCTGGTGACCTCATAAAAAAAGAGTTATTGATAGAGAGTTCACGATGGATTTTACGGCTGTGAAGATCCCAGACACTAATGGTGCCTTCCCAAAAAGTTGCAAAATACTGACCGTTGGGTGAAATTCCCGGTTCTGCACTTGTGAACCCCAAATAAACTGCTTTGTCACTTTTATTGTCATCAGAAGTTTCCATCAAAAAATGTCGTTTAGGTTATGATGATCCTTGTAATATGGGACTTTTTAGTACCCTTCG
>JABSRF010000428.1 GCA_013215275.1 Oligoflexales bacterium
TTATAGCATTCAATAACAAGTTTTAGTTTTACTTATACAAAGCTATTTTTGGTCTGGACAGTGGGGTCCACTTCATTTAGAGCCAATTTCAGCACTCATCACACTTAAGAAGCTATGGCTAGATTCAAATAATATTTTTGACATTGGCCCTGTCGAAGCAAATGTCAACCTCATTCTTTTGTCCCTCAACGATAATCGAATCCGTAATATCGTAGGCTTGAAAAGATTATGGAAACTGAAGCATGTCAGTCACTGGGGCAATCCCATAGAGCCTGAGCATCGCAGTTACTCTGTGCTTGCACCCTAGCCTTGTTTGAAGTGATTGCTGATGGCATGAGCCAACTTAAAGTCTAACTCAGTAATCGCTGGCCCAGCGTCATGGGTGGTGAGCTGAATCGTCACTTTGTTATAGACGTTTTCCCATTCTGGGTGGTGGTTTAGCTTTTCTGCTTCTAAGGCTACCTTTGCCATAAACCCAAAAGCTTCCACAAAGTTTTTGAACGTATACTGGCAGTAGAGTTTGTGATCTTTATAACTCCAATCAGGTAAATCCGCTAATCTGGTAAATACCTCTTCGTTTTCAAGCGCTTTCATGCAAAAATGCCCTTTGTGTTTGAGGGGACTATGCCACTTCGTGTTGGACTTTCACTCTTGCGAGTCGTCAGGTGATTCCCTTGATTACGAACAGGTTTTAACATGAAGGAATTTCTATGCCAAGTCGGCTAGGTTTGTCACCTATTTTCCCTAGTCATATCTTAAAGGTCAGGCAGGTCTTATTAGGCTTGTTTGCCACCTTCTTGTGTGGTTTCGCATTTGAGGGCTTTTCTGAGGAAAAAGAGACGGAAGCGGCAGACAGTCGGCCGTCCATCTCACAGCATGTGGAAACGCTTAAAATCGAGCGTATTCTTGTTCTCAGCATAAGCTCATCCATTAATCCAGCCACCCTCAACTACATTGAAAGCTCCTACCAAAAAGCCACGAGTGAAGGCTTTGATATGGTGCTTATCAAGCTTAACACCCCAGGTGGGCTTGTCACCACGACCAAAGCGATTATGGGAATTATTGGTGACTCAAATATTCCGACGACCATTTGGGTGAGCCCTGAAGGGGCTTCAGCCACCAGTGCCGGAGCGATCATTGCGAGTAGTGCCCACGTTTTACTTATGGCAAGCGGCACTAACATCGGAGCAGCGACCCCGATCCAAATGTCCGAGGATATCAAAAATAAGGACCTCAGGAATAAGGCGATTAATGATTTGGTTGCCTTGGTTCAGAGCTTAGCTGAGCTGCGAGGGAGGAATACCGAGCTATTTGCCAAGATCATAAAGGACGCTAGCTCTTATACTTCAAGAGAAGCCCTTAAAGAAAACCTAATTGATGGAGTGATTGACACTCGCTCAGAGCTTGCAGACGGCCTCGATGGACGAAAAATTCTGTTAAAAGGCAAAACGGTCTCATTAAGCTGTCAGCAGCCGGAGTTTGTGTCGGTGGACTGGGACCTTGGACAGCGACTCATGAATATTTTTGCAGATCCAAATGCTGCTTATATTCTATTTCTGATTGGTGCCGCATTGATATATCTAGAGCTGCAGGCCCCTGGGGGATTTCTTGCTGGCTTATTAGGCCTGATCTGTTTGATTCTTTCGGGGATTGGCTTTCAAATCCTACCCGTCAATTTAGGAGCTCTGGGACTTCTCTTGGTCGCTTTCGTCTTGTTTGTGATGGAGGCGTATATCACGAGCTATGGCCTTCTCGCGCTTGCAGGGCTCGTGAGTTTGATCACTGGGTCCCTTTTCTTGTTCCGAACCGATGATGCCTACATCAGCATTAGCATGGAGCTAATCATTGCAGCTGTTGTAACTATCATGGGTTTTGTTGTATTTGTAGGAGGCTATATTTTTAAGGATATGAGGCAGTCTAAGGCTAAGGATAACTATTACTCTCTCATAGGTAAGAGTTGTGTTATCAGCTCCTGCCTCGAAGCGGACCAGGAAAGCGGTCAATTTCTGTATCAGGTAAAGGTAGGCGGTGAAATATGGAAGGCTCGGTCTCATCAAAACTATGAGGTTGGGCAATCTAGCATCATTATCGCCGATCAAGATGAAGATATGACTTTAGGTATTGGAGACGGGAAATGATTCCATTTGGCTTTGTCGTGATGCTTGCCGTAATTTTATTGGCAAATACCCTTAAAATCCTCAAAGAGTATGAGCGCGCTGTCGTGTTTAGGCTCGGACGCTTCACCTCGGTTAGGGGGCCTGGCTTGATTATACTAATTCCAGGTATTGAGCGCATGGTGCGCTCAGACTTAAGGATTCTGACCATGGATATACCCTCTCAGGACATCATCACCAGGGATAACGTCACCTTGAAGGTCAACGGGGTTGTGTACTTTCGGGTTCATGACCCAGCTAAATCAGTGATCGGGGTGGAAAACTTTCTGGCAGCCACGGCCCAAATTGCCCAGACTACTCTTCGTTCTGTGATAGGTCAGTTTGAGTTGGATGAAATTTTGTCTCAGAGGGAGCAGATTAATAATACGCTGCAAACCATTTTGGATGAGCAAACAGAGCCATGGGGGGTAAAAGTCACTGCTGTTGAAGTTAAGGCCATTGACCTTCCCAGCGAAATGCAGGCTGCAATGGCTAAGCAAGCTCAGGCAGAACGTGACAAACGTGCAAAGGTTATTTCCGCCGAAGGTGAGTTCGAAGCAGCAAAAAAACTTGCAGAAGCTGCAGGGATTCTTAATACCCATGAGAATGCAATCGTACTTCGTTACCTGGATACCATGAAGGAGATTTCTTCCGGAGATGGCAAAAGTACCACCTTCTTCCCAATTCCAGTGGAATTTTTGAACTTCATGAGCAATAAAGTAGCAGGAAAGCCTTAATTGCGTTTTCCCACATCAAATGATTCGCTCTCACCGCTTATGCTATAAGGTAACTCCAAATAAATGTCCTACCCATTGATGGTTAATTTTAGTACAGTTCTGGCCTGTGATTGCGCATTCTATGAAGGCTGAAATGGACGAACTATCTTCGAAACATCTGCAGACAATTAAACAAGCTTCAAAGTATCTGAGTGG